>CBFDCH010000163.1:0-6170 GCA_965603235.1 uncultured bacterium
AAACACGCCCATGATATTACCCTCTTCATGGGTATGAATCAACTGGTAGCGTCCCCGGACTATGCGGATCCAAACTTTAAAAAAGAGAAAAAAATCGAGCAGCACTTTTGTCCAGGAGGGTCCTGTTTTCACTCTTTTAACCAGAGGAGGACGAAAGCATCTGAAGATACGCAATCCCTTAATCTGCTTATCTTCGCCAATGGGATAGGTTACCAGGTCAACCCTGTGTCCAAGTTTGCACAGAGCCTTGATACGAAAATATTCTGAGAATGGCGTGCCCCGTGATTCAAAGAAGGGCTCAGGGGCGATCATCAATATGTTCATCAGCAATTCCGAAGGTGTCTCTAATGGAGTAAATATCCTTGTTCAATCCCTCATGATATATCCGGGACATCATCTCTGCCAGAAGTCCCAGGGTTATCATCTGGAATCCGAGGAAAATCAATAATGCTACCAGCACCAGCAATGGCCGGTTTGCGGTCTGACGTAAAAAATACCTGACATAGGCCAGGTAAAGACCCAGAAGAAAACCAATACCCGTCATGAACATACCCAGACCGCCAAAAATCTGCAGGGGGCGGTGGGAAAAAGATAGCAGATACTTAATGGATATCAGATCCAGTACCACTCGAAAGGTACGGCTGATACCATATTTGGATTTGCCAAAATGGCGATGACGGTGACTTACCGGAATCTCAACTGAGCGGATACCAAATCTGGAGGCAATGGCTGGGATATAGCGGTGCATTTCACCGTAGAGTTTGAGGTTTTTTACCACTTCCCGCTTGAAACCTCTCAAGGAGCAACCATAATCATGCAATTTGACCTTGGTGATAAAAGATATTAATTTGTTGCCAAAGAACGAGGGTATCCGCTTGCTGATCAGTTTATCCTTGCGTTTCTTGCGCCAGCCATTAACAATATCATACCCCTGAGCAACCGTGTCGACTATGGTGGGGATATCTACCGGATCATTCTGCAAATCCGCATCAAGGGTTACCACAATCTCACCTTTACAAAAATCAAATCCAGCAGATATGGCTGCTGACTGGCCAAAATTTTTGCGGAAATTGATCACCTTTACCCGGTTATCCTTTTGATTCAATCCAATCAGTTTTTCGCTGCTCTTATCTGTGCTGCCATCATTGATGAAAATAATTTCAAATGGATTGTATCTATCTTTCAGGGCAGTAATAATCTCTTCATAGAGGAGATCAATATTTTCCTCTTCATTATATAACGGGATAACCAGCGATAAATAGGTATTGTTTTTTCTTTCTTTTGCCATCAGTTTTCAGTACAAATTCGTAGATGCAATTATAACCGGTATCGTTAAAGTTTTCAACAACAAAAGCCGGGTTTACCGGCAGTCGGATATGGGTAGTCCCTTTTTTAAACGAATTTTCTTGTTTTTTTTCCTAAAAAATATTATATATTATCCCAGGAGAATAAGGATGAGAGATTTAACTGAAATCATCACCAAATTACGAATGGAAATGAATAGCGAGGATCCTCCGGATAAAAAATTCAAAAAAATTATAACAGAGATCCAGCAATTTTACATGGGAGCTTTTCAGGTTACTGAGAACGAGGTAGCCATGTTCTTAACCGACAGAGAAAAATCGGTATTATCGTTTGCCTGTCCTGAATATTTGGTAAATGCCGGCATGATCCCGGTGACGTCAACTGAAGCCATTGTCTCCAATATTTTTAGAACAGGGAGAACGGTGATAATCAATGGTTTCAGTCAGCAAAAACATCTTTCAGTGTTTGAGATAATACCAACACCCGACAAAAAAATCGCTCCCATCTGGAAAATGATTGGAGCACTAATCCAGGTTGAAGGAGAAAAACTCGGTGTAATGGAAATCTCCAGGCGGGGACCTGAAATCCTGGAAGTTGGTGAAGACTTCACCCAGAATGATGTGGAATTTTTAAGCAGTTCTGTTGAAAAGCTTGCGCCCTATATCCAAAAACATATGCCTGAGGATTTTAAAGGCCTATTAAGATGAAAACACGCCTGAAAGAAATTCTGTTAAAAAAATCTGTCATCACCAATAAAGAATTTACCCTTGCCTCAGGAAAAAAGAGTAACTTTTATGTGGATGCCAGAATTACCACCCTTGATGCTGAAGGGGGATATCTATGCGGGAAAATTTTTCTGGAAATGTTAAAACCTTATAAAGTGGATGCAGTGGGTGGATATTCCATTGGCGCAGATCCAATTGTTTCCGCCATTGCTACGGTAAGCTTTCTGGCTGACAATCCCATCCATGCTTTTATCATCCGTAAAGAAGAAAAATCTCACGGCACCAGAAAAATCATTGAAGGCAATTTCCCAGCCAATGGACGGGTGGTCCTTTTTGATGATGTAGTCACCTCTGGCGGTTCGATCATCAGAGGAGCCCAACAGGTCAAAGACCACGGTGGAACCATTGCTGCCATTATGGCTGTAATTGATCGGGAAGAGGGCGGCAGGGAAAAAATTGAAGCTGCCGGTTATCCCTTCTTCTCAATATTTACTAAAAAAGATCTTTTATGATCTGCACCACCTGTTGATGAACAGCAGGTACTGATACCAAAACCCCGGTATTTTTTTCCAATTCTGTACCAGTGGTAAAATCGAGTTTTTCTCCGAGGATGTCACTGACAATCCCACCGGCTTCACGGACAATAAGACTACCAGCAGCATGATCCCATATTTTTTCTTTGTAGTCCATAGATTCCGGGTGAGGAATTCGCACATACATATCAACTTCTCCGGCCGCTAGCATCGCGTACTTAACCTGGCTGTCCATGGGGCGGGGTTTATGTTGCATTCCAAGTGTTCGGCTGATCTGATTCTGCAGCGAAGCATTGCCATGTGAGGACTCATAACTCTGTACCTGGATCATGAGGCTTGGATCGGTCTTTTTGGAAATCCCGGCTTTCCTCTTTTCCCCCGTGGATATGTTGATCATTTCCGTACCGCAATTTAAGCGGGCGATCAATAGATAGCCCATGTTTTCAGGATCTTCAGCCAAAATCATATTGGGGCATCCAAGAATCCCCACCTTCACCTGCCCATTTTCCACCAGTGCCAGAGCAATGGCGTATTGTTCACCCCGCAAAAATCCCTTGGTGCCATCCACCGGATCAAGGGTCCAAAAGAGAGATCCGGGTGAACGTGTGCCATAATCAATCGTTTGCAACAAATTACCCCTGTTCAGCCATTGTCCAATTTCAGGATCATCTTCAATGTAATAGATGATTTTTTCCAGGAGATGCCGATTCTCTTCCTTTTTTAAGGCCCCGGAATTCTCCTCAGCCACGATTGGTATATGTGGAAAACTACTGAACAGGCGGTTACAGACAATGGCCTGAACAGTAAAATCAGCAATGGTTACCGGACTACGATCGGCTTTAGCAATTGAATGTGTATGGGAGAACTCACGCTGAATGCGGCGACTAACTCTCATGGCTGTCATAACCGCATGCATTGCCACTTCTATTTTTTGATCCACAGCTCTCTCCATTTAAAGTTTTTCACCGCAATAATAGTTTATCATCTGAACAACCGCCTCTTCGCATACTTTACAAAAATCGAGAGTGCGGGATGAAAACATCAGACAATCCAACATGGGTCGGTAAAGATCTTTGGCAGCATAACCAGCCCCTTCAAAGGCACCAACCGAATCTTTTAAGGGATGTTTTTTAAAAAATCGATTCATCATCTCCCTATTACTATTGGAAAGATTTTTCAATTGGTCTTCCAGTTTCTTAATCTGTCGGGCATCCCCATTGTTTTTTTTTAGGTCCGCGAGAGATATGCGCAGCTCGCGTCTCTTTTTCATGGCCTGCCTGCCCAGGTTTTCATAGCTCCTTTTGCCCCATTCCGTGGGCAGTTTGACTCCCTTTGACAGGAGATGTTTCCACTTCAATTGCGTACCGTCCAACAGGGCGGTAATATTGGCCTCCAGGGGTTCAATCCCCTTTGGATAAAATTCATTATAGGCCACTGCCGATGTGTAATACTCATCTGCCAGACCGGCAAAAGAGTGGCCAAATTCATGCAGGAGTAAATAGGGTGTACGCACATTATCCACAGCAAGAATGCAATAAAAATTATATATCCCTCCACCTCCGTAACGGCTGGTGTTTACCATTATGATGGCAGTATCACAGGGGACATGAGAGCAAATATCCTGCAACGATCGATTCTCTTCAGTCAACATATATCGGTACAAACCCAGAGCGTTAAAGGTGGCCCCCAAAGCAGTGCGCTTAAAGATACCATGGGTGGGCTGGTCGCAGCCACTTGCCTGGGATGGCTGGAACACACCATACACATTAAACTTTTCTTTAAACTTTTTATAGGGCTGCTGGCTGAAAAAAACATCAACCATCCTTTGAAAATCTTTTTTAAACTTTTCCTCTTCCTGGCTTGAGTATCCCTCAGCCACAAAAACAACATCCACCTTTTGATGAGGATGACCATTTTTCACAGCTGTGAAAATTTTTGTATTGGCCGGGGCTGCCTCATTGTTCACCCCTACCGATTTTGGATCAAGCTCCTGCGAAAAAATTGGCTGCAAACGATTTTTACGATCCCGTTTTTCCAACACAAATTTAATGTTTTGTCTCGGTAAAGGAATGCGTGCGCTCTCATGATACGTCCTCCTTACCCCTTTCAAGGCCATCGAAGTGGTTTTATATTCACCGCTATAGCTATTGTAGCCACGGGAGAAAATGAGCTGGTTGCTTTGAGCATCGAAGATCTTGACAAAATACTGGCCATTATTAAAAGGATCAACCAGATTGTTAACAGACCCGGCCCACTCTCCGTAAACATACAGCTTGTCCACAGCAATCAAATCCTTGGAATTGTCAACCATATGGTAAAAATCAATTCTGAGGGTCTTGTTGAGAAAAAATGTTTTAAAATGATCAACAGGTTGCGCCTGCAACACGCCAGTCAACAGAATTAATGTCAAAGCAATTTTAATAAATGTTTTCACTTTCACCTCACTTTTTTATTTTAGATCCAACTCCAAAAATCTCTTTTAACAATAAACAACCCTGGTTAACGGTGGTACTTCATGCCCTTAAGAATCGAAAAGGCGCGAAACAATTGTTCCAAAAAAACAATCCTGAAAATATCATGGGCAATGGTCATATCTGAAAAGGAAATCTTGGCCTGAATACGATCATCAAGGTCTGCAGAGAGACCGGCGTGACCGCCAATAACGAAAACAATTTTCCCGGCATGGTATGAGATTTTGTCCTCCAGAAATCGGGCAAAGGTGGAGGAATCCATTTTCGTCCCACCTTCGTCAAGTACCAGTACGCAATCGCCCTTTGTCAACTTTTTACCAATCATATCGGCCTGCTTTTCCCGCAACACTTTTTCGTCCTGAATTTTAAGATCGTCCAGCCGGCAAATGGAAAAGGAGGAAAAATATTTAATTTTTTTTATATACATGGCTTCAAGGTCTAATAAACCCTTGAATTTTAAATTTCCAAAACAAACCAGTTCAATTCTTTTCATATTTATTTAGTTTGTTATAAAGTGTTTTCCTGGATATTTTCAATATTTTTGCCACTTTAACCTTGTCCTTATATTTTTTTAACAGATAGTGGATGTATTCCTTCTCCATCTCCGCCAAGGTCATTTCACTACGTTTTTGGGTGTCAATAAAATCACTGGAATGTTTGATTAATTCTGCCACCTCAAGATCTGACAATGTTGATTTAAGAACAGAGATATTGTTGAGAAAATTATCCATCTCCCTGATATTGCCTCTCCAGCGATGGTTTAACAGAGTTTTCTTGGCTCGATCACTAATGGTAATCCGCAAATTATATAAGCGGGCGAAAAAGCGTAGCAACGGCATGATATCCATTTTCCGTTCCCGTAAAGGCGGTATATAAACATGGTAGGAGGAGATGCGATAAAAAAGATCCTGTCTAAAATCACCCCGCTTCACCTTTTCTTCAATATCCGCATCTGCAGAGAATAAAAACCGGACATTTATATCCACTTCCTGATTTGAACCCAGGGGGAAAAATTTCTTCCGTTCAACAATCCTCAGCAGGTGGGACTGCAGGTTCAGACTTAATAGATCAATTTGATTGAGAAAAAGGATTCCATTCTCTGCTCTCTTCCATTTTCCATCATAATCATCAGTGGC
>CBFDCH010000164.1:0-6108 GCA_965603235.1 uncultured bacterium
GGAATCAAATCTTTTTTTACATATAAAAAACCCACCCCATTGGGACCATTCAGCCACTTGTAGGGAATGCCTGACATAAAATCAACATTCTCTTTTTTAACATCAACTTTAATTCCTCCGATTGATTGGGCGCTGTCTACGATTAGATATCCCTTGTAGGAATGGATGATATCAGCAAGCTTTTTTAAATTATGCCTATAGCCATTAAGATAACTCACATGAGTGACTACAATGGCCCTGGTCCTCGCATCCGCCAGTGCGGCAAAGGCCTCAGGTGGAACAGCTCCATTTTTGTGGCGGGCGATCCTCACCTCAATCCCCTTTTTCTTGAGGTTGTTCAAAATAAAAAAGTCAGTGGGATACTCAATTTCATCAATGATTACGTTATCACCTTTTTTCCAGTTTATGCCGTTAAGCGCAATATTGGATCCACAGCCGGTACAATAGGTAAAAGCGATCTCCTCTTTCCGGGCATTTAAAAAGTTTGCCAGTTTCAGGCGAACATCTTCGGTTTTGTCCATCCAGACACCCAAAATTGTTTTGTTGGAGGCAAAGGGGCCGAAGCGGAACCGTTCATTTAAGAATGATTCATGGGCTTGTTTTACCTGCTGCGGCATGAGTCCGACAAAAGCGGTATCCATATAGGAGCGGAATTGATTTAGATGTGGAAAATCCTTTCGTAATTGATTAAAATCGACATTTTTCCCCGGCCATTTTTTTTTAAGTGATCGATTTATATCAACCTCTTTTGCTTCTCCCTTGCCTTTAAGAGAGACCAAACCCAAACCGGTTGCGATAAATCCGGTTATACCAACCTTCGTTTTGTTGAAAAATTCTCGTCTTTTCATGAATATTACCCCAATCCTTTATATTTATACTCCATAGGATATACGTTTTGCTGACATGACTCAATCATTCTATAAGGATTTAAAAATTTTTATTTATGAACTGACAGTGAACTTTTTGCTGTCCTTTTTACAGATGATCTGGGTGACATTTCTGCCTGATAGCATTGCAAGCGGCAATCCTCCCGTGGATTCAACCCATTGTCCTGCCATATAAAAGTTCTTCAGGCCGGGTAATTCTTTTTTTATGCGCATGGTCAGGGTTCCGGGCCCGGGCAGCCATCCCTCATACCCCCCCTGCCAATTATTGGTGTATCTTGAAAATGTGGCAGGAGTAGCCACATCAACCACTTCCACCCTCTCTTTAATATCCCCGATCTTCTCATCAAGCCCGGCAATAACAATTCCTGCGATCCGTTCTTTCTCTTCTTTATATTTTTTTTGATCATTCTCTCTGAGGTTTTGCCAATAATCATGCGCGTATGACTCGAACATGACATTCAAACATGTCTTTCCCGCTTCAGCAAATGTGGGATCAAAATGATAAATGGTGGTATTGAGGGTATCCCTCTCTGTTTCAGGATCAATCTTGAATGGCTCATTAAGCTGATATATCACCTGATGGGGAAGGTGGTCCAGTTTCCTCGATATGCCCAGTGATACATAAACAAGGGATGGGAAAGGTTTCAGAAGTTTGTCTTTACCCTGGTAGCGGTCATCGATCTTTTTGTTTATATATTTTGCTTCAAGCATTTTGTAAATTGTATAATAGCCATCAGCGGCTGAAACCACGATATCAGCCCGGTGTGTGTTACCGTTCTCCAATTCAATCCCCTGGGCAATGTCATTTTCAACAATTATCCTGGTGACCTTTGAGCGGAAATGTATTTTTCCGCCAAGTTCCAGGTATTTATTTTCAAACCTCCTGGCCAAGGGTATTGAACCGCCGATTGGATAGCCGGCTGTTTTTTTACTATACCAGACAAAGGACAGGATAAAACCGATAAGAGCAAAATTATCAAAGAGTTTATTGTGGGTAAAGGTTTCCCTGAGCAATTTATTCTTGCATGTTTTTCCCACTTCCCCTATTGAAACCTTACTGTTTTTTATCAGGATTCTGAGATAGGGCAGCATTTTAAATATCATCTTTACCTTATCCCACATGCCCATCACCTCCGGGGCTTTTTCAATGGGCAATGTAAGAGGGATCAATTTTTTCATTGTTTTGATGAGCTTGCTGATGAATTTTTCATCCTCAGGAGCGACACGCATCAATTCCTCTTCCAGCCTATCTATATCAACGTAAAGGTTCAGCTCTTTGCCCTCTCTTGAAACGAACCTGAATTGCTGATGCGAATCCACAAATTTGATAGAATCAATATCAATTAACTCTTTCCATAGGTGATAGAATGGATCCGGGGGTTTGGATCCGGCTAGCCAGTGAATACAGCCATCAAAGGTATATCCCTTTCTCTTCCAGGCCGTACACAGGCCTCCGGCCATGGCATGCAGCTCAAATATTTCGGTGTCATAACCGTTCATCTGCAAATAAGAACCTGCGCAAAGCCCTGCCATACCGGCACCGATAATAATGATTTTTTTATTTGCCATGGTATCTCCTTGCTAAACTTTTGAGCAAATATTCTTTTGATGGTAACACTGATATCACCTACATCTATATGTTATAGAAATTTAATAGTTTTTTCAAATCTATTTCCCAATAGAGCCGTTGGCAGTCCCCCCTTTCTCATTTTGATCCGGAACCTGTTAACCTTCAGCCAGTTTTTCAAGAAAAAGCTGTTTTTGCTGTTTATCCCCGGGCAAATCCGCAAGATGTTCAGCCTGGCCATTGGTGATGGTTACCGCTTGATTCACCAGTGGTAAAAAAGGCTGCAATGTGTGACTGGCCAACAATATTGTAGATTCGTCATCTTTCCGTTTGCCCAGCCAGGATAATATTTTTTTTTGCATTTGCAAATCCATTCCCTCAAGGGGCTCGTCAAGAAGTATAACCGGCGCCTCTCCCACCAGGCAGGTAGCAAAAATTGCCCGTCTTCTTTGACCGTTGGATAATTCCCGTACGGTTCGTTTCATCAGGTGCTGCAACCCGCAATCGAGCAGGGCTTCCGTGCCTTTTTTTATGGGCTGACCCCGTAAACGGCACACCAGATCCATTATCTCTTTGATAGTGGCATAAGGAGTTAAATCCGGGTATTCCGGTAAGTAAACAAGCTGGCTCCTGGCGCTTACCTCATTCCGCCAAAGATCTATGCCATTGATTAAAATCTTACCCGCGTCTGCCATTTCCACTCCGGCTATCAGTCTGAGCAGGGTACTCTTTCCACAGCCATTGGGACCCACAATCAATATTAAACCAGGATTTAATTCCAGGTTCAGGTTGATTAACGTCTCTTTCCCCTTTCCATAAGAAAAGGAGACATTTTCACAAACAATCAATTTCCCCTCCACGACAGGCTATCACCGTCAGCCAAATGAGAGACCTTGCGCCAGGCACTGACCGGAAGGGCCATCTCCTCCAACCGGATCTTGTGTATTAACCAGGGTGTCAAAAGCAGATAAAGCAGAGAAATCCAGGGTAATAAAGCAAATAACAAGACCGGCAGCAGGGTCTCTCTAAGAACCTGGCCAAATACGCCAAAACGACTCTCAGACAAGCGGCGGCTCAGCATTACCGATAAAATTATCAGGCCGGGCAGGCAACAGAAAATGAATCCCGTCATCTGCCACCTGATTATCACAGCGCATAAGAGCAGAGGGAGCAGATGCATGAAAAGAAAGAGGGCATCCCATAAAATACGCTGCCAGGCAGACCAGGGCAGAGACCGGCTCCATAACCAGGGCGGCCTTCTGGATGCCAGGATATGGGCAAAACAAGCACAAAAAACCATTAAACTCACCGCTATAGTCAACCTGATGGCCATGTCGGCCTCATTGTGTTGAAAAGGATTGTTGGCCAGGAATAGAATAAGGAATGGAAAAGTCATAAAAGAGAGGAGGTAGGGGATGAGGAGCCGCATCCGCATTGCCCGCCAGCTGAGTATCAAGTGAATCATTCCTGTGGCTGAAAAACCTGTCCGTTTGGTAGTTGATATCATCGGGCCTGAGATTATTGCTCCACATATATGAAGTAATAATCCCGCCGGGATTAGAGTCCAATCCTGCGATGAGTAACAGAGACAGGCCAGCGCCAGTAATGGTCTTGAAAGATATCTGCGCTTCATGGGCAGGGTAAAAAGGGCGGCAGCCATTGCCACCATTGGCAGGCCCGCCAGCAAGGGCATTATATTAATATTTGTTTGACTGGCAGCAGCAACAAATAAGAGGGCCAGGAGGGATAGCAAAGGCAAGATGGCAATAACCAGCGCTATCAGGATTATCTGTCGATTTTTACTCTCTTTTATCGGCAAATGTCTCATCCAGCCGGTTATGCCATGGGCCATTCGTCGGCTGGCCATTTTGGCAACAATCAAGACAAAAATTGTGGTGGGTATGGCTGAAGAAAAATAGCCTCCCCCAATCAAAGCAGCCATAAAGGTATTAAAGAATTCGGGTCCTAGAAAAAAATAGAAGAGAAAAAATGAACCGAAAACAGGGAGAAAAACCCTCTGAGCCAGCCTTCCTCCCGCCCCCAGATGGAAGCGCAGCAGGGCCATCGCCTGAGCGGTTACAAATGGGATTAAACGTTCCACTTTATCCTTTATAACTAACAGTATTATCCTTTGCGTCGATTGTCAAGGAGGAATATTGGTTGTCAAAAATTGAGGGATCAACAATGCCGGTAAACCATTTTTCAGGTTGACTTTTACCTTGCATTTTGATATACCATACCACAAATAATGACAACAGATATATTGATTGGACTTTCAGTGGTTCTCGCAGCCCTGGGTTTTATAGGCTTGCTGGTTATTAAAAGCCGAAAGACCATAAAAAACATACAGAAAAAGAAATTGACCTCTGCGCGGGAAATAATGAATGATGTAAATGGCAACTGAAGCAAACAATCCCCAAATAAAAACAGAACTTTCCCGGGAACTTTCCCTGTTCCACATCATCATGATGGGTCTGGGCATGATGATCGGGGCTGGTGTTTTCCTGGGCATTGGCAACGCTGTTGCTGTTGCCGGCCCCGGAGGCGTATTACTGACCTTTGCCCTGAACGGGGTGATCGCAATTTTTACCGCTTTATCTTACGCCGAGCTCAGTTCGGCAATTCCCAAAGCAGGCGGTGCATATAATTTCGCCCGTCTGGCCTTTGGCCGCGGGCCCAGTTTTGTGGCCGGCTGGATGGAATGGTTTGCTTCCAGTGTGGCCGGCAGCCTGTATGCCGTCACTTTCGCCATTTACACGGCCAGGTATATGACCGCCCTGAAACTTTTAGACTGGGTACCATTCCCCGCTTACGCCATCGAAAAGATCCTGGCCCTCTTAATTGCCTGTTTTTTCCTTTATATAAACTACCGCGGGGCATCGGAAGCTGGCAAAGTGGGCGCTTTTTTAACCCTGGGGCAAACATTGTTTCTGGCCTTTATAGGAGTCATGGGGCTCTTCCGGGTGATCCAGGATCCAACGTTATTGGAAAACCTCAACCCTTTCCTGCCCCATGGCTGGAGCAAACTGCTGATCACCATGGGCTTTACCTATGTGGCTTTCGAGGGTTATGAAGTGATTGCCCAGGCGGGTGATGAAACCATAAATCCCAAAGAAAACCTGCCCAAAGCCATGATATATTCCGTTTTTATTGTGACTGTTATTTATGTGCTGGTGGCCTTTGCCTCTCTGGTGGCTGTGAAAGCCGGTTCTCCGGGAGTCGAGGGAGCTCCCTGGGAATGGATCGGCAGTTTTAAGGAGCGAGGGTTTGGAGAGGCGATTTCCAGGCTCATGCCCTATGGCAACTTT
This sequence comes from uncultured bacterium, assembly GCA_965603235.1. Taxonomy (GTDB): domain Bacteria; phylum Acidobacteriota; class Aminicenantia; order UBA2199; family UBA2199; genus CBFDCH01. The sequence goes on from CBFDCH010000164.1 coordinate 5,763, forward strand.
TTTCTCACCCTGGCAGTGATATTTGCGTCGGTTTCGGCGTTGAACGCCACAATTTATTCAGCCACGAGGGCCTCATATGCCATGGGCCGTGATCATATGCTGCCGAAGTTTTTCTCGATAATTTCCAGGAAACAGAATACCCCATGGGTGGCACTCCTCTTCACCGGTATTATTGTGATTCTGGTGGCGGTGGTTTTGCCCACCATGGATGTGGCTTCCAGTGCCAGTATCATGTTCCTCTTCTTATTTTTCCTGGTTAATGTCAGTGTAATAAAAATCCGCCTCAACCTGGGCGAAGAATTATCCTATGGTTTTATTATGCCCTTTTTCCCCTGGATTCCCATTC
>CBFDCH010000165.1:0-6100 GCA_965603235.1 uncultured bacterium
CTTCAGAGACCACAATAAAATAATCGGGAGAATCAATGGCCGTGTAGTCAATCCGTTCTGGAGAAATAATAATTTCAGCAATCGAGTGTCCGGTCATTACGGTGATGGGATAATCATCCTTCTGGGTGGCTTCCAGGCCGCTGAACATGGAAGCTTCGGCGAAAAGGGTTGCTGTTGATTTGATTTTTTGGCCGGCACTACCGGCAATAACAATTCCGGTTTGTTTGCCAACATGATTATCGAATTTTTTGTCAATCGGGGGTTTGCGTTTGATTATACTTTTACCCTTTTCATAAGCCTGGCGGTAATGGACACTGTATTCGGGCCTCGGTTTATCCACAATCAATCCTAATTTAAAACCATAACCTTCAAGTAAATCAAAGAGATCTTTTCTTTTGAGCTGATTTCGTGGTGAGTAATAAGCAGTGCATAACTCCCAAACATCGAGCATGGCAAAACCGGGCTGTTCTATGCCTTTGGCAATAACTTCGGAAAGATCTTTGTCAAAGGCAGTGGCCCGGTAAACCCAGGCTGCTCCGGCTGCAGCAGCAGTTCCACATAAATTCATGGGTCCTTCTACATTCCCCCAAGGTGTGGTTGAAGTTATCCCATCGGTAGGTGTGGTGACTGAATGCTGCCCCCCGGTCATTCCGTAATTAAAATTGTTGCCTATGATGAGGGTGATGCCGATATTACGCCTGGCTACATTCAGGAGATGCGTTCCACCTATGCCACAACCGCCGTCTCCCTGTAAAACAATGACCGTCAAATCGGGGTTGGCCAGCTTGAGCCCGCAGCCATAGGTGATGGAGCGACCATGTAATCCATGAAAGGCATTGGTGGTGAAATACCTGTCTGACAGGCCGATACAGCCGATGTCAGTAACCACCACCACCTTCTTGGGATCCAGCTGTAGTTTGACCAGCGCTGAATCCAGCGCCTTAATCAATATGGTGTGACCACAACCGGGGCAGAAGGGCAGAGGGCCAATTTTGTCGGTCATATACGTGGTGCATTCGCTTGAATTCATGTCAAACCCCCTTTGCTAAGAATTGTTTGGGGTGAGATCAAGGTCGTGTTCATTTGGTTAACCCCGATCACCTCACTACCTCCACAGGCCAATCTCTTGATCTCCAGGATATATTGTCCCATATTCATTTCAGGTACTATAACCTTTTTCACTCCCTTGAGAGCAGAGGTTACAATTTTTTCGGGAACCGGGTAGAGTGTCTGGATAGTTAATGCAGAGACCTTTTTACCTCTGGCGCGGGCCTCCTTCAGCGCAACTTGAGCAGACCGGGAGGTGATGCCATAACTAACAATCAGGGTATCGGCCCCCTCCTGAAAATCTTTCTTCACCAGGGCCATATCGTCTGCTGCCCTGTCAATCTTGGCTGCATAGTGATCGATCATCTCCTGAATTATGGTTGGATTGGTGGTGAGATAAGCGGTTTTATCGTGAGTTGAAGTGGTAAAACGTGCAATATGCTCAGCCCCGAAGTCTGATACTGCCGGAACATCTTCCAGTTTTTCAAAATTGTGGGGTAAATATTCTCCACCAGGATTTACTCGCTTCCTTTCAATAAGAGGGGGAAGATCCACAGTATTCAGGTCCACGGATTCTTTGGTAACACCTATCTCTTTACTGGTTAAAATAAATACGGGAATGCGGTATTGTTCCGCCAAGTTAAAGGCACGGTAAGTTAATTCATAGGCTTCACTGACAGTTGCCGGGCTTAAGGCAATGATGGGCAGTCCTCCGGACGTCCCCCAGCGGGTGAAAAGAATGTCACCTTCCGCTCCCTTGGTTGCAGAACCGGTTGCCGGTCCCTGACGTTGAATGTTCACAATTACCATTGGGGTTTCCCCCATTATGGCCAAACCAATATTCTCGCTGTACAGACTCATTCCGGGACCACTGGTAGCAGTGAGCACTTTCCTTCCGGTCATGGAAGCTGCAATACAGAAACCCATAGAAGCAATCTCATCTTCAGCCTGGATGGCAGTACCGCCGATTTGTGGTACCAATTCGAGCATGTAGTGTAGAATAGATGAAGCCGGGGTGATTGGATAGCCGGCAAAAAAGTCACATTTTGCTTTAATGGCACCACGAGCGATGGCCTCGTTGCCTTCTAGAAATTCCCTTGCCATTTTACCCCCTTATAGTTATGGGATTTAAAAAGAAAAGTCTTTCTGTGGGGAAAAATTTAGGATTCAGAATGGTCAATGGTAAGTATCTTTTGTAAATAAATTCATAAAGCATAACAGACTCAGTTATGAGGCAGACTAAATTTAGTTATAAGGAATAAAGAAAAAAAAATCAAGATAAAATTTTTTAAAAAAAATTTAATATTTAACTGCATAAAATTCATTTATTTTTTAAAGCCACGAAAGCATCTAATATAGACTGTTTTGTTAGCGGTACCGTTTTTAAATTGACTTATTTTTTTGTTTTATTTAAAATAAAACCGGCATTTAATTTCATTGTTCATTTCAATATATATCATCTCAAATGGCAGGGAGTTGTTGCATGAAATGGCGGATGTTACTGATCGTTTTTATCTCTCTCTTCATTTTGATACTTGGTTTTTGTAAATCATCCAGGGACATCACATTTATCTCGATCGGGACCGGAGGGACCGGAGGTGCCTTTTACCCCTACGGCGGTGGCCTTGCGGAAATATGGTCCAACCATGTTCCGGGTGTTAAGGCCCTGGCGGAAGTAACTGCCGCTTCTGTGGAGAATGTGAGGCTGGCTCACAAGGGTGAGACCGTTATCGGTGAAATCATGGGTGATGTGGCCTTTCAGGCCTATCATGGCCAGGGTAAATTTAAGGAAAGGGGTTCACAGAAGATTTTGGCAATGGCTGTGATGTATCCTGCCATCCTGCAGGTGGTCACCCTGAAAAATTCTGAAATTAATTCTCTTGATCAATTGAAAAAGAAGATTGTATCTATTGGCGCTCCGGGGAGTGGCACCGCTTTTATGAGTGAATTGGTACTCGATTCCCTGAATATCTCAATGGATCATATCAAGATCAGGCGCCTCTCTTTTGTGGAAAACGCCAATGCCCTGAAAGACCGTACCATCCATGCAGGCCTGTGGTGCGTGGCTCCGCCAACCAGCTCCATTATGGATCTCTCCACCACCCACAAAATTAAAATGATCCCCTTCACGATTGAAGAACAGCAGCGGGTTTGCCGGGCCTACCCTTTTTATTCAGCTTATGAACTGCCGGCAGGTCTCTACCGCAGCATCGATAAGTCCGTACCTACCATCAGCGTCTGGAATGTGATTATCTGTAAAGCCGACCTTGACCAGGACCTGGTGTATCAATTAGCCAAAGTGTTGTTCGAACACAATGATTATATGAAGCGGGTCCATCCCTATGCCCGCTACACCACCAGGGAGAACACGGTCAGTTACTGCCCGATCCCGCTCCATCCTGGCGCTGTCCAATACCTGCGCGAACAGGGATTTGAGCTGCCGGCAAAACTTTTGAATATCAATTAACTCAAATGTGCGGGAAAACAAATATATCAATTCGTTTCAGGGGATTCTGGCTGGCCGCCCTGGTGATGGCCCTTGTTCTGTCTCTATTGCCTGGTGGATTCGAATTAAGTATCCGCCCGGTGGCGGGGGGGAAGCCTCTCCTTTGTTTTACCATAAAACCGGGTGAAACCTTTGTTCTGCGTTATAAGCATTCTGTCAATGAATATCCAGTATGGGACACCCACACCATTGATAAAGAAGGCAGGATCTGTATAAACGAGGAGCGTTTTATGGCTTTTTCGGCTGGAATGGGTCACTGGCAGGGACACGGCACCTTAACTATTCGCGGTAAATACCAGGTCATTGAAAATATTAACAAGCCAATCGGGCCATTTATTTTACGGATTGCAGGAGAAAAATTACAGCATACTATCATTTACCGGGGAACTGAGGTGAACCTCTCCGGAATGGCTGCGGGTGAAGCAGTCAGTGTTGCCACTGAGTCTATCAGTGTGCTCACCCGGATAGGCCGGTATTTTTTTTCCTGTCCGGCCTCTTCCAGCATGCCAGGAGGCAAATAAATGACTGAATCTGCTGCCCCAAAAGGGATATTTTTTATAATCGCCAAAGTGGTTTTTGTCATTTCCATTACCCTGAGTTTGTTCCAGCTGTTTGCCGTCTGGGGTGCCATTACCCCAATTGTTCTCCGCTCCATTCATCTCAGCGCTATTTTGGCATTGGCGTTTTTTCTGCATCCTCTGGGAAAAAAGAGCGGTAAAAAAATTTTTTCAATTTGGCTGCTGGTTGATATTCTGCTGGCCCTGGCTGCACTTTTTGTATGTTTTTATGTTGTATTCAATTTAAATAACATCTATGCCAGGCAAGGTGACTGGATCACCATGGATATTATTACCGGTACCATTGGTATCCTGCTGGTACTGGAGGCCTGCCGTCGTCTGATCGGCTGGTTTATGGCTATTATCTGCGGTTTTTTTCTGGTTTATGCCGTTTGCGGCCCATATATGCCCCTCCTTATTGCCCACAAGGGGTATTCTATTGAGAGGATTGCTACCACACTTTTCTTAACAACTGAAGGAATTTTTGGCGTGCCCATTGGTGTGGCTGCAACTTTTGTATTTGTGTTTGTTCTCTTTGGGGCGTTCCTGGAAGTGAGCGGGGCCGGTAATTTTTATATTAATCTGGCCTATTCACTGACCGGCCGTTTTGCTGGCGGCCCGGCCAAGACCAGTGTTGTAGCCAGCGGTTTTATGGGATCGATTTCCGGTTCTGCCGTTGCCAATGTGGTGGGCACTGGATCATTCACCATACCCATGATGAAAAAGGTGGGTTATAAACCATATGTGGCAGGTGCAATCGAAGCCGCAGCCTCAACCGGTGGGCAATTAATGCCGCCGATCATGGGAGCCGGAGCCTTTTTAATGGCTGAGTTTACTGAAACCAGCTATCTGACCATAATCAAAATAGCCATTGTGCCGGCTATGCTCTATTATATGACAGTACTCCTCTTTGTCCACTTTGAAGCCAAAAAAACAGGTATCAAGGGACTACCAAAGGAGCAGTTGCCAAGACTGTTCACCGTGCTCAAGGAGGGGCTGCACTTTATCATCCCCATTGTGGCCCTGGTTACAGCCCTGCTCAACAATGTGTCGCCCATGATGGCCGGTTTTGTGGCAGTCGTCAGTGTCTGGGCTGCCAGTTTTTTACGCAGAAAGAGCAGAATGGGGCTGAAACAAACCATAAATGCCCTGGAACGGGGAGCCAGGAACGCTGTAATGGTATCGGTGGCCTGTGCTGCGGCTGGTATTATTGTGGGTGTGGTTACCCTGACCGGCCAGGGCTTAAATTTTTCTTCCCTGGTGTTGCAGCTGGCAAGCAACAATGTGCTCCTGGCCATCTTGCTGATCGGCGTGGCCTCTCTGGTGCTGGGCATGGGTTTGCCGGTAACGGCCAGTTATATTGTCATGTCCACCCTGGCCGGACCTGCCCTTCTTGATATGGGTGTGCCTCTGCTGGTTGCCCATATGATCGTGTTCTGGTATTCCCAGGCTGCCAATGTGACGCCTCCGGTGTGCCTGGCCAGTTTTGCCGGCGCCGGTGTGGCGGATTCTCCTCCGATGAGGACTGCCTTTTTCTCATGTAAACTGGCAGTGGGTCTGTACATCATACCCATTGTGATGGCCTACCGGCCCATTCTGGGTAATGGTACTGCCCTGCAGGTGGTTCAGGCCATGATAACCTGCGCTTTGGGCCTGCTTGCTGCTGCAGTAGCCCTTGACCGCTACTTTATTAGAAAAATGACCGGCCGCGAAACTATAATGTCAGCGCTGGCTGCCTTCTGCCTGTTCTGGCCTGATATTCAATTGTACGGAGAAGTTTTGCCCGCCTATATCACCGATGTCATTGGTTTTATACTGTTTGCCGGGGTATTATTAATGCAGAGGTTTACCAAATTATCTAAAATCTAAAGCAAGTCAACCAGGGCACCAAAAAAATTTCCGTGGGTTTTTCGTTTTTGAAACGTCATTGGGGTAGAATGACATTGCCAAAGGAGAAATTAATCATGACGGAAGCACAATGGCTGGCTCC
>CBFDCH010000166.1:0-6093 GCA_965603235.1 uncultured bacterium
CATGGATAACCTTATAACATTTCTGCCCCACCAATTCTCTGGGATGAACACCCAAACGATTGGCCAGTGACCTGTTAACCCTAACTATAGTATGTTCTTCATCCACCAAAAAAATAAGCTCCGGCACAACATCAAAGGTACGCTCCCATTCCTCTTTTGCGCGAAGAATGGCTTCAGCCGATTTTTTCCGTTCGCTGATATCAGAGAAAACTCCATAAGCATATTTAACACCATCTTTTTCCAGGTAGGTATCTGCCTGGTCATGGAGCCATATCCATTGCCCATCCTTCCTCTTGATGCTGTACTCTATATCATAGGATTCATTTCTGGAAAACAGCCGATTAAATTTCTCTTGTACATAGGAGATATCATCCGGATAAATCCGGTCAAACCAGAGTTCTTTTCCCCGGGCATAAATTTCTTCAGCTGTAAATCCATAAATTTTTCCAACATTGGGGCTGATAAAAACAGTTTGTCCGGTCTGACTGGTGGCCCAGGAGACTGAAGGGATGTTTTTAATGAGCAGGCGGTAGCGTTCTTCACTCTCCTTCAGGGCTTCCTCCGCTTGTTTGCGAGCACTTATATCTTCTAGAATTCCATCCAGATGGCTAATTTTCCCTCTTTGATCCAATACTGCTTTTATATTTAACGACCCCCAAAAAGTGGCACCGCCCTTTCTTTTTAACTCCACCTCAAAATTGCTCACTGCCTGCCACTTCCTCAGCTGTTCCAGCATTTTTTTTCTGCGCCCCGGGATAACATAAAACTCCTCAACAGAGATGAATAATAAATCAGTCGCTGAATCGAATCCGAACATGGCTGCCATGGCCGGGTTGGCGGATTTGATTTTTCCCCCGGGGGTGGTGCGAAAGACAGCAAAGGGGATATTTTCCTGCAAGGTCCGATACCGTTCTTCGGATGTTCTGATGGCTGCCTCAATCCGGATACGATAAATGACCTCTCCCATTTGCGCGGCTATGGTTTCCAGAGCGGAACACACGGGTTCGGAAATGTCATCAAACATATGGGAGCCGACATTCAAACAGGCAATCACCTCCTGCTGATACTGGATGGGAATAATGGCCAGGGCACGGATGGCCTCCTTTTTGTTAACCGCTTTTGTAGTGGGAATAATTAAATCAGAGTGGGTTGTATACAGCGGTTTGCCCTTCATTACCATGCGGGTAAATGGATCACCCTCAAAATATCGTTTGGTTGACCTGACAAAAGCGGCGGATAATCCCTGGTGGTATACCAGATCCAAATTACCCGAATGTTGATCCATCAGGTAAATACCGCTGCAATCCATATCTGAAACTGCCAGGGCAGTATCCACACAATGAGAAAAGACTTCTTTCAAATTGGTGGACACACTCAGGGAGAGAGCAAGATCCCGCTGCTGTCGCGTTAAATTTTCCCTCCACCTCTGCTCCGTGATATCAGAGAGCATGATCAATGTTCGAATGATTTCCCCTTTCAGATCCCGGATCAGGGTACCCATTATGCGGCCAATTCTCCTTTCCCCGCTTCTGGTTAAAATTTCAACCTCATAAGGGGAGATGCTGTCGCCTTTTATCCTCTTACGAAATGACTCTACAACCTTTGCCTGACTCTCCTCCGGGAGGTAAGGCGAATTCATGAAACTTTTACCAATTATCTCCTCACTGGTACCACCAAACATTTCATACAATTTTTCATTGGCTTCCAGCAAAGTACCATTTCTATCCAGCATTACAATAGTCTGCGGCGAAAGCTCAAACATACTCTTGTACATCTCTTCGCTTTCCTGCAACTCTTTTTTTGCTTTATGCTGCTTGGTAATATCAGAAATGATAGCCAGTTCATGAATGATTTCTCCAGCCTCATTTTTAAGCTGGGTGGCAATGATACGGCCAATTTTTTTCTCTCCCCTTTTGGTTATCATTTCAATATTATAGGCGGGAATATTTTCCCCCTTTACTCTTCTCAAAAACATTTCTCTAACTTGTTCCTTGCCTGTTTGGGTGAGATACGGCAACTCCATGAAACTCTTGCCAATAAATTCTTTGGGAGTTGCGCCAACCATGTCGTATAGTTTTTTATTGGCGTCCAGGAACCTCCCTTTTGTATCTAACTTGACAATAGCCTCCGGCGAAAGCTCAAACATTTGCTGATATTCCGCCTTACTCTTCTTCAGGGCTTCCTCAGCTTCCCTGCGGTGGGTGATGTCATCACTCATGTATACAAAATGAATAATATTGCCTTTATCATCCTTGATGGGGAATATCTTGGCCTCCCGCCAGGCGGATTTACCATCTCCGGTTCTATCCTCCACCTCACCTCGCCACGTTTTACCCTTTACTAAAACCGTATCGTAGATATCCTGAAATTGCTGTATCAGGGAGGAACCTTCTGACACAAAGGAGCGCCAGGACAAGCCAACTAATCCATCTTTACCCAGATTACTGCGGGCGAGAAATGCTGGGTTGGCATACTCCACCTCCTCCTGTAGGTTAATGATGGCGATTAAACTTTCGCTCTGCTCCACCACGGATGAGAGAGTCTGTAATTGGGTTTCCGCCTCTCTATGCTCACTGATATCGACTGCAATGCCCCGTACGCCAACCGGCTGGTCGTTTTCGTAAATTGGGCTGGAATAGATAATGGCCGGGAATGTGCTGCCATCCTTGCGCACCACTGTGTATTCATGATCGGAAAATTCCTCCCCCTCAAGAACCTTTTTAATATCCAATGCCACTCTCTGCCGATCCTGCTCAGGAAATAGTTGGAACAGGTTGATTCCTTTCTTAAAATCCTCGCGGGTGTAACCGGTCACTTCAAAACCGGCTGCATTTGCATAAAGCATATTGCCCTGTAAATCCGCCTCAAAAAGAATCTGAGACAACAGATCTCCCAGCTCACCAATTTGTTCCTCACCATTGGCTGCCGGGCCGGCAGGAAATAAGTCCCGATGATGTGAAGCCTTTAAGCGGTCTATCTCCTGACGGAGTCGTTGGATTTCCTGCAGCAATTGTTTTTTTGTTTTTCCTTTATCTCCCATTATCTACCTTAATATATATTATGTATAAATATAAATTCAAATCTAATTTATTCTACTTTTCAGCCACCTCATTTAATATTTTAAGCAATTTTTCGAGGGAAAATGGTTTTTGTATGAACCCTGCCAGGCCTTTGCCCACAAAGTAGCTGGTGGCATCCTGCTCATTATAACCGCTGGTGAGAACAACCCTCACATCGGATTTAATCTTACATAGTTCCCGGAAGGCCTCTTCGCCATTCATTTCAGGCATGGTGACATCCAGTAACACCATAAAAATTTCATCAGCATATTTCTTGAAAAGTTGAACCCCCTCTTTACCATCTACAGCGGTCATCACCTTAAGGTTGCTATCCCTTAGCATATTGCTTACCACATCACGAACTGTCTCCTCGTCATCAACAATCAGTATGGTCTTCCCGGCCAAAATATCTGATTTTATTACCGTCTCCTCGGCAAGATCCTTTCTGGCGACTTTTTGTGTTGGCAGCAATACCTTGATGGTTGTACCTTGGCCCGGTTCACTGTAGACCTTAATGGCTCCCTTGTGTCCCCGTACAATGCCCAACACGGCCGCCAGGCCCAGCCCATGACCTCTGAGTTTGGTGGTGAAAAAGGGTTCAAAGATCTGGGCCTGGGTTTTTTCATCCATGCCCGCACCATTGTCAGAAACCTCGAGGGTAACGTATTCCCCGCCGGGTAGATTCTCATCCAGATAAGTATCCGCCAGGTAGGTTTTGTCTAAATTCATAATCCCTGTGCGTATAGAGACAATCCCGGATTTATCACCCATTGCCTCTGAAGCATTGACTATCAGATTCATTATTACCTGGTTAAGCTGTGACACATCGGCTTCAATTAGGGGCAGTGATTCTTCAAAATCGTACCTGAGTGTCACTTTTTTTGATATGGAAACCTTGAGTAGCTGAGTGATCTCTTCAATAATTTTCGATAGATTCACCGATTGAACCTGGAATTTGCCCTTGCCCGAATAGGCCAGCAGTTGATTGGTGAGTTCAGCGGCCTGGTAGGCTGTTTTTTCAATTTTGTCGATATACTTGCCTGCTTCGGTTTTGTTTGTTATATTTTTAAGGGCCAAACTGGCGTTGCCAAGAACTCCCATCAGCAGGTTATTAAAATCATGGGCGATCCCCCCGGCCAGAACGCCTAGGCTTTCTAGTTTTTGAGCATGCTGGACCTGGGTCTGGAGTTTCCGGGCTTCTGCCTCATTCCGCTTTTGCTGCGTGATATCGGAAATCATGATCAATGTCCGTGCTATTTCCCCTTTTTTGTCCCGTACCAGGGTTCCCATTATCTGGCCAATTTTCATGTCCCCACTTTTGCTAATAATTTCAATCTCATAGGGAGGGATGCTGTCACCTTTTATCCTTTTACGAAATGACTCTATAGCCTTGGCCCTGCTCTCCTCCGGGAGGTAAGGCAAATTAATGAAATTTTTACCAATTATCTCCTCACTGGGAATGCCGAACAAATCATACACTTTTTTATTGGCTTCCAACAATGTACCATCTCTATCCATCATTACAATAGCCTGCGGCGATATCTCAAACATTTCCCTGTATTCCGCCTCACTCTTCTTCAGGGCTTCCTCTGCTTCTATGCGATAGGTGATGTCATCACTCATGTATACAGAAAGAAGGATATCTCCCTTTTTATCTTTGATTGGGAAAATTTTGGATTCTCTCCAGCTGGGTTTACCATTGCTGCTGTTATCCAGAACCTCACTCCGCCATGTGGCCTTCTTTTTCAGAACCGTCTCATGAATCTCCTGATATTTTTCCCTCAGGGTTGAATGCTGGGAGACAAAGGATCGCCAGGGTTTGCCAATTATTTCGCTGGCCTTATATTTATTTAATGAGAGAAATTTCGGATTGGCATATTCCACTACTCCTTCATTATTGATAATGGCAATGGAGCTCTCACTCTGTTCTATTACCGATGAAAAGGCCTCTAACTTCTGCTCCCCTACTCCACTTGCCAGGATCTCGGGCAGTTGCTGCCCCTGGCGTAAACTTTTGAGTTGGCTGATTTCCTGACGAAGCAGCTTGATTTCTTGGAGTAATTGTTTTTTTGTTTTTCCTTTATCTTCCATTATCTACCCTAATATATATTATGTATATATGTTAAGACAAATCCAATTTATTCTATCATGCAAATGATAAAACCATCGCTGCATCCAGGCTTGTGTGTGAAGGAAAATTATTTACGTATTGATTTTTTACTCAGGATTGCCCCGCCAATAATTAGAATTACCGCAATCCAGAAGCCAAGCTGAATATTTACTTTCAGATACAGACTGCTGATATAGGTTGAGATCAAGGGGATCAGAAAGGAAATGGAGACCACCAGATTCTTATCTCCCTGTTTCATGGATATATCCCAGAACAGGTAGGCCAGGGTGGAGGGAAAAAGGAGCAGGTACAAAAATTCCGGACAGTGTCGGCTCACAAGTAACAGGTCCGGCCTATCTTTATATAACAACATAATTATAAGGATGACAGCGCTGGAAATTAACAGGAACAGAGAAAGATAGATAACATCTCCTTCGGCTTTATATTTTCTAGTCATATTGGAATATATGGCCCATGAGACCGCGGCAATAAAAATGAGAACATAAGGGAGGGGATTCGCATAAATGATCTTTGGAATATCTTTAAATCCCAGGGGAGTTAGCTGAACAAAGGTGATTGATGTGCCTATAAAAGTTATGACTATTCCGGGAATCAAAAATGGAAGCCGGGTTTTTTGTTTTAATATTGATACGGATAAAAGAAAGGTGAGGCCGGGCCAGAGATAATTTAACAAACCAATGACAACGGTCTCGTCTCTTGTGTTGGATTCACCGATGGCAATGTAAAAAAAAATCATATATACAATAAAAAAAAAGCCGACTCTAAAAACATAGTTTATATTTAAATCCCTGAGTTGCTTAAGGGGGCATTTTTTGTCCCGAATCCATTGCATAAAAAACAGGATTATTCCGGAAAAGAAGAAGAGGAAAAAGGCAGTGTTTAGGGTACCCAGTTTTTCTGTTA
>CBFDCH010000167.1:0-6089 GCA_965603235.1 uncultured bacterium
ATTTCACCAAAAAAATCTCCCCGTTTTAATACGACCAGCGCTTCTTCTGTACTTTGGTCTGCTTTCTGACTGACGCGGACTTCTCCAGAGGTGATAATCATCATTGAATTTTCGACGCTACCTTCTTCAAAGATTATTTCTCCCTGATTGAAAATTTTTTCCTCAAATAGTTGACACAGTTTTCTTATTGCGCTTGAATCGAGTTCGGAAAAGATATCAAGTTCTTTAAGAATCTCCAGATTAAAATCATAATCCATGTTGTTTATTATAACATTTTTTTTTTCATTTCGAAATTTTAAGCGAGATTTTATAAGAGTTGTTATTTTTTATTCTATATAATAAAATATTTTCATGAGAGGTTTATTGTTAATTATAATTTGTGCTTTGTTGATTATTGTTGTTCTTTATACAGTAAAAAATGATAAGGGTGAAACACCAACCGAAAGAGCAATGAATGCACTTGATGATGCCAAAGCCCTGGATCTTGATGCCCAGATCCGAACCATTTTTAGAGCCATGAATGTATATTACAGCGACAAGGGAGAGTTTCCTGAAATTTTGGATTTGCTAGTCCCGAAATATATCCGCTTGGAGCGTGATTTGGATGATCCATGGGGGACACGGTTTAAAATTGAGAATGATGATGAAATGAATCTGGTATTGGTTTCTGCAGGCAGAGATAAAAGTTTTGGCAGTGAGGATGATATAAGAAGGAGACTATGATGAATCTAATTGCAAAATTAAAAAAAGAAAATATTTTTATTGCTGATACATATAGTGATACTGACACCTTTTATACCGACTATGCCGCATTTTTAAAAAAGAATGAGATCATCCAGCATAATGATAAGGTGAAACGCCTATTTGTTAAAAGAGAAAATATTCAGTCCACTGCCATTGGCAAGGGAGCTGCCGCCCCGCATATTTTTTCAGAGGAATTTTCCGAGTTCATTTTTTCAGTTGCTTTGATAAAGCAAGGGATGGATTTCAAGGCACCGGACACTAAGTTGACCTACCTGATCTTTTTAATTATGAGCGATGAGAGGGATGTAGGACTTCATCTAAAATCACTGGCCCATATTGCCCGATTGGTTAGTTGTACGGATGTGGTGGAGTCAGTAAAAAACTCAGTTCATCCAGATGATGTGTACGCTATTCTTTGTAAAAAAGAAAAACTGATATAATGAAATTGGCAGTTCTTATTCTCAATAAAGAGGAGAACCTTGAAAATCTTTTAGAAGGATTTATTGAGATTGGTGTCTCCGGTGCAACCATTATTGATTCCATCGGTATGGGCCATATCTTGTCGGCAGAAGTTCCAATTTTTGCTGGTTTGAGATTTATGTTTGCTGGCAGCAGACCATACAACAAGACCATCATCTCTATTGTAAAAGAAAAAAAGATAGCACCTCTGAAAAAATTGGTGAAAAAAGTGCTGGGCCCTTTGGATGAGGGCGGGAATGGAATTCTTTTCTTTATTGATGTCAGTGAAACCATTGGTTTAAAAGCTGAAATTCAATAGTGAAAATTCTAATTGCCTTCGGTATTATATTTCTGTTAACTGACTTTTAAATTTGATTCACCCACCTTGTTTAACGCGTATTTAAACGCCATAGGTCCAATGATTTGATTTATGGTTATTGCAGCGATAAGAATGGTCTGAATGGACAGGCCTATCTCTGGGAACCGCCTGGCCACCTCCATCAATAATCCCAGACTCACACCTGCCTGTGTAATAAAACCCAGCCAGGTGTTTTTATAGATTTTGGGCCTGTCCCTTGCAAGTTTTCCACTAAAATAGGAGCCGATATAGATCATTACCGTACGGGATACAACAATAACCATCCCCAGAATCCAGCCTTTTTTTAACACATCAATATCTATGGAAGCCCCCACAATAGCAAAAAATGCAATATATATGGGAAATGATACGTTATCCATTCTTTCCAGAAATGTTTTGCCGTGTTTTGAAAAATTCTGTACAGTAAATCCAGCTGCCATACAAATGAGAAGCGGCTCAAGGTTTAAACTGATTTCATGGGTGGAATGAAGATACTCTCCCAGTAGATGGGAAAACTTGATGACCAGGAATCCCATTGCCACAATAACAACCGGGAATTCCACATGTACCTTTTCAATAAGAAAAACAATGAACTTTCCTATTAGAAATCCCAGCACAAAAGCAATCGTTATCTCAAGTAACAATTCCATTAAAAATACAGGGGATATAGATGTTTGGTCTGTTATTATAACCTCACATACTGAAATAATAATTGAAAAGAGAATAATTATTACCACATCCATCGCGATAGTCACACTCAATACGGTATCTGTATATTCTCCCTCTGCTTTGGTTTCACTAATGATTGCAATGGCAGAGGATGGCGACCGGGCAACCGCAATGACGCCAAAAATGGCAGATATTGCAAGCCTTAGAGTCAATTCATATCCTCTCATAAACGGTATAAATCCAGACATTAAAAAAACAACCAGTGTGACACCCACAAAAACCACTGACGTGACACCTGAAATCAGATAAATAATGGACTTTAATTTTGATTTTATATTAGCCAACCTTAACTCTCCCCCCGCACAGAAGGCAATAAATGCCAGGGCAAGGCTATTTAGAAAGTTAAGATCAGTAATGGCGTTTTTACTATAAAATTTTAAAAAATAGGGTCCTAAAAAAAGACCAGCGCAAATATATCCGGTAATCCTCGGGAGCCCAAATCTCTCCAGGATCGATCCAACACAATATGCTGCAAGCAGCATGAAACCCAAAACCAGCGTGGGTGATACTGTTTCGGGAAGTTCAAAGGGTCTTCCATAAATAATTATTGCCATACAACCAAGTACCAATAGAAGACTCAAAAATCGACGAAACATATTGTTTTGTTACCTCTTCTGAGTGATTTTTTTATATTTTTCACGCACATCAACTATCATCCAATCCTTCTTGTCAAACTGTGAAAGAATTAACCAGGGGCTGAAAAGTTCATTTACAATCAGGGAGAGCACCACTATGGTGAGAAGGGGATTAGCAAAAGAGGGATAAATAAGCATAAAATTCATGATTATCGCAACTGTAAACCCCCCATCAGAAATTAAACCAAGGCCAACGGTTGGGGGGACATGGTATCCAGGTTTAAATAACCGGATCCCCATAAATGTTCCGAAAAATTTTCCGAATGCCCGAATAATAATATAAATCCCAGCAATTACCAAAATGAAATCCATTTTTAAATTCCACGCTGCTCCAAGAAGAATGAGCAAAATGATGTAAATCGTTTTTTCCGCATGAAGAACTTCTGAGAGGGCGCGAAGACGGTGACGGCAAAAATTTGCTATAAAAATTCCACATAAAAAACCAGAAACGAGTGGTGAATAATGCATTTGAAATGCCAGTCCACCACAAAATGTCACAGTTCCAATTAAAAACAGGAGAAACTCCTGTTTGGAGAATCTAATCCTGCTGAGAGAAATAAAGATCAATGCCGGAATAATTCCCATTACACATGAGATCAATAACCATACTACAGATCTATAGAGGTTAAACTCACCAATCTCGCCTTCAGGAAAAATACTCAACGCCACAGCAAAAAAACAAAGGGCATAAAACCCGTCAATACCGGAAATATAACGCATCAGGTCCAGAAGTCTTCGGTTTTTAAATTTGTAATTATGACTCACAATCGCAAGGGCTGACTGGGCTGTGCAGGATGCTGTACTTCCCATTGTGATGGCCGCCAGTAAAAGTACACTCTGGGGAACAACCGCAAATTTTTTAAAAAGAAAAAACAGGGCCAGTGTAACCAGAAGAAATGTAAGAATTGCCTGTACAGCGGAAATTGAAAAATAAAACCTTGGGAGATTCTTCAGCATGCGAACTTTAAATTGCAGCCCGAATAAAAATCCGATCCAGCAGAGTCCAAAAATCAGGAAGGGTTCCATTTTTTTCAATGCATCTAAGTCGAGAATATTAAAACCCATTCCTCCCAAAAGAACACCAATAAAAACATACTCCGTTCCGGTAAGGAGAAGGCTTCGAAATCCCAAAAAAAACCGTCGGTTTAAAAAGGTAATGCGGGAGCCCAATACTGAGATAACAATCAGTAGAAGAATAGCAAGCAGCAATTTCATGTCAATAAAATACTAAATAAAATAATTATTTACAAGTTGGGTTTTTTGCCCAACAACCTAAAAAATATCAACAAGGAAAGAAATGTCACCAATATGAAGGGAAAGAAAAGACGATCAATTTAATTATTCCACTCGGCAAAATGATTTACTTATCCTGAGAGTTTGTTAATTAATTGAGCTGTTTCCAAGGCCGTTTGTGTGTCTTCACTCATGGAGCTGTAATTCCAGCCTCCATAGCGGCCGATCGAAAAAATACGGTTTTCCCGGAGATGTTGCAACAGGGGGGGAATTACACCATGCCATTGTTTATTAAAAATGATGTAGGAAACCGGAATTTGCTTGAAATTTAGATGGAGAATTTCGTTTTTGTGTTCAATTACTTTCAGTTTTTTTAAGGTGAAGTGGAGATCATCAGTCAATTCCCTCTCATGTAATGGATCCTCTGGGTTTACTGACCTTTCCAGGTAACACATATTTCCCGAACGGCGAGGATAGAATCCCAGTCGGTAGAAGGGGAGTTTGCTGTCAGCCAGGTAAACCCAGTGAAATCTTCTTCTCTTCCGGCTCAATACCATGTTTGCGATTATGGTTGAGGTATGTTGAAGTTGATTTTGGCGGAAATTTTTCAGGGCCGGTTTAATTTTGGGCAATAATAAATTGAGAGGCATGGTATTAATTATATAAGTATATGGGTAGGTATTATGAGGTGTCCTGATAGTCCGTTTGGTTAAATTAATTTCAATTGCCTCTTCTTCCAGGCGTATATGTGACTGGACTTTACTGGCATAATTATGCATAAAATTATTTAAAGAAGTATGAGGGTAGTAAAAGACAGGATTGTACCCTGAATTTTTAAATAGGTTTCCCCTGGATCCCTCAATTATTTGCTCTTTGGTGGGGACGGGGATGCTGCCACGATCCATATCTGCCACCATTTTTTTTAAATCTGTATTATAATATTTTGCCAGAAAGGGCTGAAAAAAGAGCTTAAAAAGGGTTGGGCCAAAGTTATTGTATAAGTGATCATGTAAATTGAAATAATTTCCCTCTCTGCGATTTAAAATTTCCTGAAGGATCGTTCTTCTTATCCCTGCTGGCAGATAGGCAAGGTGAAGTTGTACTGGGTAAGGAATCATACGGTTAAAAATACAGGTTTTACTGTTTCTTTTAAATTTATCGAAGGTGCAAAAATTTTTTAAATAGTTCAAGGTTTGCGGATTTTTCTGAAAGTGAAAGTAGTGACCACCATAATCAAAATCCAAATCATCGACAGTGTACTGGCCGGACAAACCGCCAATTTGAGTTTCCTTTTCCAAAATAATAAACGGCTGCTTTAATTGATTTGCTGCACCAATACCGGAAATGCCGGCACCAATTATTATTATCATTTGTCAGATTTTAATTCATTTTTTCGGTGGCCAGGATAATGCCAAAGCCTATAAAAAACAACAATATCAATCCGCTGGTTATAAATGTGACTGTGGGTGTTGTATAAAAATTAATGATGACAACCACAGACAATATCAATTGAATGGCGGCAGTAATGGCAACGGTTTTTGCTGTGGTGAGCTTATATTTTTTTTTTAAGCGCAATGAAAAATGGTCAGGGCTGCCAAAAAATGGAGATTTCCCATGAATTAATCGTAGAATAATAACATATAGTGTGTCAAAAATAGGAATTGAGAGGATCAACAGACCAGAAATAAACGCAAGATTGTTGTACCTGGTATAATCCCCCATAATGGTCAAGGAGCCAATGACCAATCCCAGAAACATGCTGCCCGCATCGCCAAGATAAATTTTTGCCGGTTCCCAATTGTACTTCAAAAAAGCCAGTAATGAGGCTGCAAGGCTAATGGACAGGATGGAAATAATAAAATTCTCGTTATAAAGGGAGATAATAAATATAGATACTGCGGCTAACAAGCCGATTGTTGCAGCCAGACCAT
>CBFDCH010000168.1:0-6076 GCA_965603235.1 uncultured bacterium
TAACGGGCATCTCTGCCGGATTTGCCAAACCAGTGTTTGTAGTTTCGGCCGTGAAGCCTGAAGTAAGTGGTATGCGGATGGGTCATGACGGCGGTTAACGGGAGGGATTGAGATATGACCGGCTGGTCTATGTTTACCCATACCAGTTTATTTTTTTGGAAAAAACTGATTATTTCATCATCGTTCCAACTGCTGTGACGGAACTCCACAGCCAGCAGGTACTCCTGGAAGGTCTGTTGTAATTGATTGAGATAATCGAGATTGTCAATGGTGCGTTTAAAAGAGTAGGGGAATTGGATCAATAAACCTGTCAATTTTCCGGCCTGTACCAGAGGTTCAATGGCTGCTTTAAACTGGCTGGCCGCTGTGGGATTTAGTTCCCGTTTATGGGTGAAATCCTGAAATATTTTTATCCAGAATTTGAAATGGGCATGGTCTGTGGTTTTATTTACCCAGCCGCTGGTGAGTTTCAATGAAGGGATGCGGTAAAAGGTGGTGTTGACCTCTATGAAATCAAAATCCCTGGCCAAAAATTGCAGATGATTAAAAGTGGAAGGCATTCCGACCGGGTAAACGGTTCCCTGCCAGTCCTTATAACTCCATCCAGCCGGTCCAAACCAATACAAATCAGGTTCTTCATTCACATCGGCGAACAGATTCTTCTGGTGCTGGAACTCGGTCATGCTTCTTCCCAGAATTGTTCAATCAATTGCTGCTGCTTGGCCAACATACTGCCATCATCTTTCTGGTGATCATATCCGGACAAATGGAGAATACCGTGAATCATAAGCGTAAACAACTCCTTATCCACGCCATTGGAATTTTCGCCGGCTTGTTCCACGGCAACAGGATAGCAGATAAAAATGTCTCCCAGGTAATATCCCTCCGGGTGATCTTCACCACAGAAGAAACTCAATACGTCCGTTGGGTAGTTTTTTCCGCGATACTGTGAGTTTAAAGATTGTGACTCAGCTTCGCCACCCAACTTGATGGTCAGGTCTCCTTTGATAGCAAGTTCCTTGACCACCAGCTTTAGCTGTGTCAACAGATTTTTGGTGTTGAATTGCAGGTCAGAGTCAGTGATTATTGTTACCATTTGACTCTATCTCTTTTTTATCTTTAAAGTTAAATCCTGGATATGATACCCGCATGTGGTAGATCGATGAGAGTTTTTTATGAAAACTGTTGGCTATGGTATTTAAGGCTTTGAAGGTGAGGCCCAGGCAATCGTCAAATTGATTCTCATCGATGTTGCTGCTGATAATTTGCTGGATAATATTTTGAATCTCCTCGTCGGTAGGTGTGGCCAGGCTCTTTGAGGCTGCCTCAACATGATCGGCCAACATAATGATGGCATTTTCAATGTTTTTGGGCCTCTCTCCCTGGTAATGGAAGACTTTGTCTTCAAACTCATCCGTATCCACACTGGACATTTCCCTGGCCTTGTCATAAAAGAAGCGAACCACCTTGGTGCCATGATGTTGACTGATAGCACTTTTTATCTGAGGCGGTAATTTGATCTTCGCCGCTTTTTCCAGGCCATCTTCAATATGTGCGATAATATTTTTTGCGCTTTCCCTGGGCGAAAGGTTTTCATGGGGATTTTTATAGATACTTTGATTTTCGGTAAAAAACTGGGGGTTGTTGATCTTGCCGATATCATGGTAAAGGGCTTTACAGGTAAGCAGCAGAGGAGATATTTCCAGGTCAACCGCAGCGGTTTCAGAGAGGGAGGCAACCATTTGCGAATGGTGATAGGTTCCGGGAGCTTTTTCCAGCATTTCGCGGAAAATTGGCAGGTTCAAATTAGCTAGTTCGATCAGTTTCAGTTCGGTGATTAAGTTAAAAATAACCTCCCACAATGGAACGATGAAACTAACCAGAATGGGCGCGATGATGGCTGAAATCAGGCCCATAACAAGATTGATCACAATACTCATTAGCTGAAGGTTTGGTTCAGCCAGGTTAAATAAAAGGATAAAGGCGGCATTTATGGGAAAGAGCCAGAAAAGACTTGCTTTAAAAATGGGTGATCTTTTGAGGCGTTGAAAATACTCAATACCGTAACTGGCAGCCAGATTACCAACCAATACGTAAAGGGCGATGGTTAGATCCCATTCACAGATGACAGCCCCGATTATTGCGTTCATGAATGAAAATATTACAGCACTCTGCAGGTTAAAGATAAAGGCAATGATCAAGGCACCAAAGCCAAATGGCAAGGCAAAATAAAAGCTGCTGGACTCAATGGATATATCCAGGGATATATTTTTCAGGATAAGAGGATAAAGAAAAACGGAAATACGATATACAATGGCGCTCACAGTCAGGGTGGCACTGGTAACAAGGAAAAGTTTGTCCTTGTTAATGCTGTCTGATTTCCAAATTTTAAAAAATTTTTCAATAAACAGGAATAAAAATATCAGCAGGCCGAGGATCAGGAAGAATTTTGACAAACCTTTTTCGCGGATTTGTTCTTCTTTGGCAATCAGGCCAATAATTTTCATGTCAGCAGGTGTGATTTCGTCGCCTTTGCGGAGTATGATTTTACCTGTTTTTAATTTGATTAAAACAGGATTTACCTGAGAGGAAATTCGTTGTTCCTCCTCTTTGGTGAGCGTTAAGGAGTAGGTCAGGTTAACGTTTTGTTTAATTATCTCCTGAATGATTTTGCTGCTCAACCGAACTTCGCGGGTTGAAATTTTCTGATTTCTTAACCAGGTAATGATATTGTTCTCAATCTCTTTCAAATCGCGGATTTGATCGAGTTTGAATACCGAAGGTTCCTCACCACCGGCCACAACCCTGATCGTATTTTCTCTGCTTTTAATCAACCCAATTTTCGTCTGAATAATTTTTTGTTTATTCAGGTTATCAATAAAGCGAAGCAAGGCGTCAAGTTTGATCTTGCCGAACAGATCCGAGGCTTTTAAATACTTAATTTCACTGGTAGTCAGGTTGATGCCGAAGTTGGTTTCAATCTCACTCTTTATGTCTGAAAGGACCTGGGATTTATTGTCAATTTTATCTGCGAAAGCGGAGAGAGCTTTGTACCATTCACCAAAGAGAGATGCTACCTTTTGCTGATTTTCAACTTTGAATTCATATATGGGTATAACATTTTCAACCGCTTGTTTCCGCTTGTTTTCTGTGCTCTCCTTATCTTCAATGGTCATATCAGTTTTGATAATAATATCTTCTTTAACAATATCTCCAACCTGTAATTTGTGATCTGTCAAAGCTGTTTGCTGTGGTGTATACAACATATAGGCCGAAATTAAAATTAGTATGAATGCTACTATTCTGGCGGAGGCTGGAGTTTTTTTAGATCTCTTTTTTTTCTGAATGTCCCCGCTTTTAAAGAAGTTAAGTTTAATCATGGCTTCCTTTTTTTTCGTAGGCCTCAATGATTTTTTGCACCAGGGAATGACGCACAACATCGTGCCGATCAAGATATTTAAATTTGATTCCATTGATGTTTTTTAATATTTTGATGGCCTTAAAAATCCCTGATTTTTTTGGTTCAGCCAGGTCAATCTGTGATATATCAGCTGTGATGATCACCTTTGAGCTCTGACCAAAGCGGGTGAGAAACATTTTCATCTGGGAATTTGAGGTATTTTGACCTTCATCAAGGATTATAAAGGCATTGTTAATGGTGCGGCCGCGCATGTAGGCCAATGGCGCGATTTCAATGATACCCTTTTCAATCAAATCATTGGCTTTCTCATACCCGATTAAATAAAAGAGAGCGTCGTGGAGTGGTCTAAAATAGGGATTTACTTTCTGCTGAATATCCCCGGGTAGAAATCCAAGTTTTTCACCCGCTTCCACAACCGGCCGGGTAAGTACGATTCGCTCTGTTTGTTTTGACAATAAATAATAAAGGGCCAGGGCAATAGCCAGAAATGTTTTTCCCGTTCCAGCCGGTCCGATGCAAAAAACCAGGTCATTGTCCAGTACAGCCTCGATATATTCCTTCTGGTTGAAGGTTTTTGGATAAACTTCCTTGCTGTTGATGACCAGTTTAACCTTTTTGAGCAGTTCTTTTTTAATCTGGGCAGACTTACCCTGTTTGGCCAGGTTTAAGCCAAGAGTTAAATCGTTTTCGCTGATATCACCATGATCCTTGGGAATCAATAAAATATTGTTGATAAATTTTTTAAATTTTTGCTTTTTACCCGTTTCACCATCATACATTAATTTGTTACCACGCAGGGCAATGGTGAGATCAAAGGCTTCTTCCATCTGGGAGAGATGTTTTTCTAAAATGAAGAGAAAATTACTTTTAATATCTTCAGGGCAGATTAATTCATCCATGATATATTGTTATCCATAATACCAATACCTGGTATTATAACGACCCGCCTGATAAAAGTCAAATTGTCCCTCTATACCTTGACTTTTACGCCCCTTCAGGCTATAAATAATACTTATGTGCGGTGTAATTGGGATATATGATAATGAGGAGATAATCGGCAGGTTATACTCGGGTTTGCTCACTCTGCAACACAGGGGACAGGACGCCGCGGGCATACTGACCTTTGATGGCCGCTTTCATTTAAAAAAGGGAAACGGCCTGGTCAGGGATATATTCGATCAAAAAAATGTTGCCCGTTTAAAAGGCAATATCGGTATTGGCCACACCAGGTATCCCACTGTTGGCGGAGGCTCGGTTGAGGATGCACAACCCTTCTGGATCAACCATCCCTTCGGCATTGGCGGAGCCCATAACGGAAATGTCACCAATTTTTTAAATTTGAAAGAGGAATTATCTGAAAAATCTCACATTCTGATAAATTCCAAATGTGACGTGGAAGTTATTCTGAATATTTTCGGCGAGTATCTACTGAAACACAAGTCAGAATGTTTTTCACCTGACCTGGTTTTTAATGCCATTCGTTATGTTTACCGCAAGGTAAAGGGAAGTTATTCTGTGGTTATTAGTATTGGTGACAAAGGATTGGTTGGATTCAGGGATCCTCACGGCATAAGACCTCTTCTGTTTGGTATCCGCAAAGATAAATTAGTACCCTCCTATGCTTTTGCCTCCGAGAGCGTGGCCCTGAATGCCATGGATATTACTGAGCTGGAGGATGTGGAGCCAGGATCAGCGATATTCATTGATAAATCACGCAATGTTCATAAATCAAAAATTAGCAGTAAACCGTTCCGCCCCTGTATTTTTGAATATATCTATTTTGCCCGCCCCGACTCCTACTTAAATAAGATCAACGTTTACACCTCAAGGGTTGAACTGGGCAAGCGGTTGGCTGCAAAAATCAGCAGCATGAATCTTGATATCGATGTTGTGGTGCCTGTGCCGGATTCGGCCAGGACGGCAGCCATTGAAATTGCCAGGGTGTTAAACTTAAAATATCGTGAAGGATTGATTAAAAACCGATACATTGGCCGTACCTTTATCATGGCGGGCGATGAGATGCGCAAAAATTCTATCCGTAATAAACTGAATCCCATTAAAGATGTATTTGACGGCAAGAGAGTGCTGCTGATTGATGATTCTATTGTCCGGGGCCATACATCAAGATCCATCATTCAAATGGTAAGAAACGCTGGTGCCAAAAAAATATATTTTGCCTCCTATTCCGCCCCTTTGACCAATCCGTGTGTTTATGGTATCGATATGCAGACCAAAGGTGAGTTTATTGCAGCCAACAGGACCCCGGAACAAATTGCCAGAAAGTTAACCGCGGATCTGGTAATATATCAGGACATAAAGGAGATGGAAAAGGGCGTCAGGGCACAGAATACGCAAATCCATTCTTTTTGTACTGCCTGTTTTACCGGTATCTACCCAACGGCTGATATGTCGGCCGGCATTCTGACACAGATAGCCAGGGAACGGGATGAACAAAAAGTTATGGCCAGGGCTGGAACAACGGAGCCTTAATGGACGTCTATTTTTCTCCTGAAGGCAATTTTCCTGAAAATGATTTTCCCTCCATCCTCTTTCAGATTCATAAGCACTCAATTTCCGGAATTTTAACAATTACAACCGAAGAGTTTGAGAAAAAATTGAAGATCCGAAATCAACGAATTCTGTTTTGTCAATCCA
>CBFDCH010000169.1:0-6043 GCA_965603235.1 uncultured bacterium
ACCATGCTCCCCTGTAATGTCATTGTCAGGGATATGGGCGAAAATCAGGTAGAAGTATCCGCGGTTGACCCCCTGGCTTCAATGCGTGCGGTTGAGAATCAGGCCCTGGGTGATGTCGCTGGAGAGGTTCAGGAAAAACTGAAGCGAGTTATTGAAAGTTTATAGCTTGGAAACAAAGGAACTCTCTTTCTCATCAACAATATTAAACAAGGCCACTGCATCGGGCCGTGAGTCGAATAATTTTTTGGCTTCTTTATAGGTCAATTTCCCTGAGACTTGCCAGGTTTTATCAGGATTTTCTTTGTCGGTTGATTCCACCTGGAACATAACAATATAAATATTCGCGATCATAGACAGGCTCTCTGAATACCAATAAGATAGAATAATTAAAACAGAATGTCAAAGGAAAAAATCGATTATTTTTTCTGAAAAAAAAGCTTCATCTGAAAATCGTTCAATTGATCCACATTGGGAGGGCGGATTTGTCATTTCTTCAACAATAATAGGGGAGATTTTATTAATCATCCGACTAGATAATTTCAGGAGGATAGTATGAAGAAATTAGTATTCACATTAATGTTTTTGGTGCTGGTAATTGTGCCTGACAGTGATGCGGCCACCACCTGGTTTAAGGGATATCGGTTTGAAGCCAGGGTGTTAAGCAATAGCAAGGGTGTGTTGGGTGAACATAAAAGAGGTTCCAGACCCTATATCCACGTGCGTGAGGGAGACGAGTATT
Organism: uncultured bacterium; assembly: GCA_965603235.1. Classification (GTDB taxonomy): domain Bacteria; phylum Acidobacteriota; class Aminicenantia; order UBA2199; family UBA2199; genus CBFDCH01. The sequence continues at coordinate 740 of CBFDCH010000169.1, forward strand.
CCATTATAGTAAGGAATCCTCTTCCCGTGCGGGTGGCGGTGGCGGTAAGTGTTGATGGTCTCAATATTATTGACGGCAAACGGAGTAGTCCCGGTAACTCAGGTAAATGGATAATCGGACCTTATTCTTCCATTACCCTGCGCGGCTGGCAGACGGGCAACCATTCACTGAGACGATTTGTGTTTACCCGTGCAAAATATTCATATGCCAAATGGAAGGAGAAACATGACCGCAGGCGCTATACACACAACCTGGGAGTTATTGGCGTGGCCTATTTCTGGAACAGCCGGGAGTTGTATCGAGCCCTTAATCCCCCTCAGCCCTTTGCTGATAAAGAGGGACGAAGTGAAAGCCTGGGGAGCCGGAGCCGGAAAAAAGCGGCCCAGAAGAGCCCCTCCGCTGCCAGAGCCGGGACCGGCATGGGTAGACAGCAGTACAACCGGGTCAAACGGATTAAATTTAATTATGATACCGGCATGTATGCCAGCCGGCAGGTGTTGAAAATATTCTATGAGTTTGGCAGGCATAGCAGACCCAGTCCTTTTGTGGATGATGATGGATTTGCGCCGGATATGTATCGAAACCCAAACAGGAATAATCGGTATCACGGCCACCTCTCCATGACCAGGAAGTTGATTTTACTGGCCAAAATCCGCAATTTACAGGTGGTTTTATACCAGTATTACGCGGACCAGGGAGCGTATCCCAATTCTTTGCGGGATCTGGTCAAGATGAGATATATCTGGCAAATCCCTGACCCGGCCAATGGCAGGTGGATATACAACAAAAAAACCGGTAAGGTTAAACACAGCCTGATTTAATCGGGTTGGATTGATTGAAATTTTTTTCAAACCAGGTACAATGATTTTGAAATGAGGCTGTCATTCAGTTTCGTTCATGTTTTGTAAAAGGAGATATTGGATGAAATCTTTTAACAAAATTATTGTTTTATCGGTTTCTGTGTTTCTGTTAATGGGTGCATTTTCTTTTGCAGCGCCAGGAGATACGGTTAAGTCAAAAGTATCAGCCAAAGAGCTTAAACAGGAATTGCTAACATTGCTGGTTCCGGTGGAAAAAAAACTGGTTGCCCTGGCCCAGGCCATGCCTGAGGGGAAGTTCGCCTGGCGGCCCAATGACAAGGTGCGCACTTTTGGCGAAGCCACCCTGCATGTGGCTGCCACCAATTATTGGGTCCTTGTCTATCTGGGAGATACTTTGCCAAAGGATGTCCCCATTACCAAGGAGTTTAAATCTGCCGTCCAGTTTGAAAAAAACAAGAGCAAAGAGCAGGTGATTAAAGCTTTGCATGGATCATTTAAACTTTTTAAGGAGAAGATTGAAAAGACGCCGGCTGCTGATCTTTTTAAAACCCGGGAGTATTTCGGCACCAAAGGCACTCTCCATAACTTTTTTCTCTTGTTTGTCACCCACAACCATGAGCATCTCGGTCAATTAATAGCCTATGCCAGGAGTTGCGGCGTTAAACCGCCCTGGAGCAAATAATCCAGCTGGTTGCACAGCCCTGACTTTTCCCTGTTACTCTCGATCATCTGAGTGTGAATCCAGGTCAATAAATTTAACCAAAATAGTTGCATTTTGGGAATAATTAATTATATAATAAATGGAAAGGTTAATTTGGAGGAGAATATGAAGAGAGTAATGATAGGTGTTTTACTTTTTATCCTGGCTGTGGTTTCATTTACCAGCCTGGTTTCAGCGCAGGATCCGGAGATGATGAAAAAGTGGCAGGCCTATATGACGCCTGGGAAGTATCACAAGCACATGGCCTATTATGTTGGTGATTGGACCTTTACCGGTAAGGGATGGGAGAATCCCAAAACTCCACCTACTACAATGACCGGAACCGTATCTGCCAAAATGATTTTGGGAGGCCGCTACCTTAAAATGGCTTACAAGGGCAAAATGCCTATGGGGCTATTTGAGGGCGTTGGCATCACTGCCTTCGATAATCATCTGAAGATTTTTCATTCATTTTGGATCGATACCATGGGTACAGGCGTCTTTGTGGCTAAAGGCAAACCGGGTACCAAAAAGGTTAGGGAAGAAGTTGGAGTTATGGAAAGTCCCATGGGTAAAGTAAAGATGAGGAACGTATTTACCATTTTATCTGCAGATAAGTGGAAAATGGAAATGTTCAACACCTATCCCAAGGCCCCTGAATTCAAATCCATGGAGGCCGTCTACACCCGGAAAAAATAACGGAAGGTAATAAAACTTTCTATTTGGCTGGATTATCCGCGTTGATTACATAGTGGGTTTCAGTGGGGAAGGCCATATCCACCACGGCTTCTTCCAGGTTCTTTTTGAGCCCCATGTTCACCCGATGAATCACCATTTTCCAGTCAACCATATCGGTAATCCAGTAAACCAATTCCAGGTCCAGGGAGTAGGCGCCAAAATTGGTAAAACGGACCATGATATCCTCGTGGTTTGTGCCATCTATTTTCTTAATTGTTTCAGTGATTATTTTGATGGCTTCTTCCATACCCTTGACCTTGGTCTCATAGGTGAGGCCGATATTTACCACCATGCGCCGCGACTCCCGGGTCGAAAAATTTTCCAATGGGGTGTCTGCCACCTTGCTGTTGGGAATCACATAGATTGTGTGGCCCAGGGTACGCAGCCGGGTACTTCTTAAGCCCACTTCAGCCACTGTGCCCTGTTTGCCGGCAATTTCCACCCAATCACCAATTTGAAAGGGTTTGTCCCAGAATATGGATACACCGCCGATCACATTCTTGACCGCATCCTGGGCTGCCAGGGCCAGGGCCAGGCCGCCGATACCCAGGCCGGCCAGGATAGAGAGAATATCGTAACCCAGGTTGGAGAGGACCACAATGGCTGCCAGTAAAAAGATGATAGTTTTGGCTGATTTACGGAGTATGGGTAAGACCTGGTCATCCAGTTTGCTTTCTGTTTTGTCTACCATGGGCTGGACATAGAGTCTGATCAAGGTGTCCACCAGGCGAATTAAGAACCAGGTCACAGTCATGGCAATCAGGACCTGGGTGATGTTGAGGAAGAACCGGTTGGCACCATCGCTTAATGTAAGAAAGCGGCTACCCGCCCAGATGCCGCCCGTTACAACCAATAGCACCAGGGGCTCCTCAATAATATCGATTAAAATATCATCCAGCTTTGATTTTGACTTGGCTGTGATTCTTCTCAGTTTACCTTTTGATATGAAGTTAAATATTTTGCCCAGGATAATACCGAAAATGATGAATCCAAAAAATATGAGATATTGCCATATGGCATTGTTCCAATAGGTGGAGTTAATGATCTCGCTGATTTTTTCCATTTGTATCGTTCCTCCCTGCCAATTATACCATGCCTGGGGCCGGGCTTAGCTATTTTTTTTTAGTTCCAATGATCAGTTTTTTAATACCACAGGTTTTGGCCGTGTCCATCACCCGCACCACAATGCCATGGGTGACGTCCTGGTCAGCCTTTAATATAAGTGCCTGGTCTTTCATTTGCGGCAATGCTTCTTTTAGTTTTTTCTCCAGCTCATTAATATCCACCATGGTATTGTTAAGGTACATGTGGCCCTCTTTGCTGATCACCAATATGTAGTCTTTTTGCTCAAGAGCCTCAGAGCTTTGAGCCTGGGGCAGCTCCAGTTTCATACCCGGCTGATCGAGGAAGGTGGAGGAGATCATTAAGAAAATCAGCAGCAGAAACAGCACATCAATGAGTGAGGTGATGTTGATGGTGACTCGTTTCTTTTTTTTGCGTGAAAATTCCATAGCAATCAATCTCCGGAGGGTTCGTTGAAAGAAGTGAGGGTGGTCAGGAGCCGGGTGGAGTGTTTCTCGATTTCCAGCACAAAATTTTCCGCCTTGTTGGAAAAATAATTAAAAACAACCACTGCCGGGATGGCGATCGACAGTCCCACAATAGTGGTGATTAAGGCTTCAGATATCCCCCCTGCCAGAGCAGTGGCCTGCCCGACCCCCATAACGGAAATGATATTAAAAACCTTCAGAATACCAATGACGGTGCCCAGCAGGCCAAGCAACGGTGCAATGCCGGCCACGGTTTCCAGAATACCCAGGCCCCTCTCCAGGTGGTGGACTTGCTGACGCCCCTGATCGATCAGCGCCTCCTTTATCTCTTCCTTTGTTTTGTCTCGCTTCTCCAGCCCTACCCGGATAATGGTTGGGAAAGGCCCTTTATGTTTTTCACAGATAGAAAGCGCCAGGCCAATGTCATCCACACCCTTAATGTTTTCAATGAGGGAGACAATTTCCGGGATGATAACTTTTTTGCGCCGCAGGGTGAGCAACTTCTCAATGACCACTGCCAAACAAATGATTGAGCATAATATAAGGGGGTAAATGATAACCCCGCCCTTCTTTAAAAATACAAGTACATTTTCCATTGCATTTTCTCCTATTTTTGTTTCCTGACAAAGTAGTGAAATTTTCCTGTTATCTCCAGGTATTGTTCGGGAAAATCCTTGGGCAGCGGTGGAAATGGAGCTGAAATCTCCACTGCCGTTTTACTGGTCTCCATCAGTGATTTGTGCCCCCGGTAGCCGAGTATTGCCGGCCCTTCCAATCTGCCATCCGGGTATATTCTGAATCGCAATAAGGTCTCCCCACTGATCATGCCCAGGTGAGTGAAGGCTGAAGGCGGGAAAATATTTCGCCTGATGCGATATTTCAGTTCAAGCATGTAGGGGGCAAAATTCCAATTATATGTATTAAAAGCGAGACCCCCCATGTCCAGTGACCGCAACAATTGTTGATTGTGGGGCACATTGGTCAGATCGTTCTGAGCGCCCCTTTTTTTTTGTTTCTCCTGCCATTCCCGGTACTCTTTGCCAAATGGATTCAATATATTAGGATTTAACAATTTAACCGAATCGGGTTTGAGTTGGGTCTGTTCCTTTTTCGCCATCTTCTCTGGTTTTCTGGGATCTGTTTTTTTTAAGGTTTCACCCCTGGGGATTTGTGGTGTGGGCAATTCGTGGGTTTCAAGATCGCCTCTGGAAAAAGCATCCCCTTCCTTTAGTGGCGGGGGTTTTTCCGGATTCCGAGCGCGTGAATTTTTGTCAGATAAAAAATCGGCCTTCTCAGGAGGTTTGCTTATGGCATCAGCCGGTGTTTCCACCACCTGCCTGGGCCTCTCGTTGGGCTGCTGCAATTCAAAAACAATCGGCTTCTTTTCTGCCGACGGCGGCAGGGGCGAGGTGGCCAGGATACCTATACGATTGGCGCCGTCCCACACCAGCAATACCAGAATATGGAGCAGGATGGAAAGAAAAATCAAACGAGT
>CBFDCH010000170.1:0-5969 GCA_965603235.1 uncultured bacterium
AGTTAACGGTCAGCATCAACCTAAACAATATATGACATGCTCTCTACTCGATAAAAGTTGAAAAGATTGGTTGATAAATTCTCTTGTGTAAGACGATTACGACCGGTATTTCAATGAAATTAAGCATTTTTGTAATAGCTCACTATTCATAAAAAATAAGGCCAGGGGTAGCAGCACATTGGTTTACAAAAAGATTGGAACCTCTTCTGGTTACATTACTCTTTTTTGAAATTTGTTGCATTAATCCGATACTGGACTGGATTTTAGATGCTTATTTCTATGGATGCTGTCTTTTTCTTCCCAGGGAAAAATCATCAACATTTGCACATTTGCACGTAAAATGCCCGGAAGGTGCCCCTTTTTGCTTACGGCTTTCGGCTTGAGGCTTTCGGCTAAAACGGGCGCTGTCCCTATTTTTTCTTTGATGGTCTTGAAAAAATATTTTTAATTGGGTAATATCGGATTTTGATGCTTTCAACCCATGTTAAACCATAAGTACATAAAAGGAGGGAGAATGTTTTCCAAGCGTGGAAAATTTTACGTTTTGTTTTTTTCATTTTTTTTGTTATTAATTACCAACTCCTACTATTTGCTGGCCTCAGATGAATTTAAAACCATTACCCGCACGGATCCAATGTATCCGGCTCCTCCATACCAGTATAAAAACAATCAAATTGTAACCATAGTATTCAACACCACCGCCGAAGTATTAAAAAACCTGGTCCCCAAACCGATGGTACCGCTGCCATCCAACATCATCTTTATTTATTTCGGGCGACTGAATGTCCTTCATGGATCGCTCACCTTTAGTTATCTGGAATCTGGAATTGCCATCCCGGTAATGATGGAGGGGAAGGTAGGGAATTATGCCTCTGTGCTGTATCTGGATAAGGCCCTGGGTATACCCCCCGGCAGAGAGATTTATGGCTTTCCCAAAAAAGATGCCAGGATGAAATTTGTCAGGGATGGGAAAAGTATTATCTTCAAAATAGAAAGGTTTGATGTTCCCATCGTCACTGCCACGGTTAAACTGAAAGAACAGATTAAGCCAGATTCAGGTACACCAAACCTGCCGTGGTTTAACCTTAAAATCATTCCATCTGTGGTTAGGGGTGCACCCCCGGAAGTGAAGCAGATCACCTCTGCCATTACCAAAGAAACCCAAACGAGTAAGATGTTTAATGGTGAGGTAAAACTAAAATTCCAATCATCAGCCTTTGATAAACTGGGAGATATTCCCATTACCAATATCATTGCTGTCCGATACAGTGAGGGAGATTTCATCCTCGATTACGGCAAGATAATTTACGACTATCTAACCGAAAAAAAGTAGGGAAATAGGGGGCAGGCGCCAGTCAGAAAAATTCTCACATTTGCTATCTACTATCTGCTATAAAAATTGACACCGTCCCCGTCCCAGGGGATGCTAGGAATTTATCGCGGCAGCTTAATTTGGTATTTGATAACCTTCATATCACCGTTTTTCCCCTGTATGGCTGCATACAGGTACCCCTTGTTAATTATCATTTTATATTGAAAATTTGAATATATTTCCTCACCCGGCTCAGGGCTGAAGCTGGTGCGATATAGATAGGTTCCTTCAGAGGAAAAAATGTCGATATGCTGGGTTTTGAAATATTCTTCGAATTGGGTAATGTAAACCAAAACCAGGCTATCAATCCCTTGAATTTTATGGAAAAAGGTCAGGTTTTTGGGCAGGCGTTTCCACACTGTTTTTGGAATCGGCATTTCTTTGTTGATCTTCCGTTTCATCTTTTTTGTAAGTACCTGCTTATTCCGTTTTACAGAAAACCGGTTGATACGGTTCTCCTGAAGATCCATTACGTGTATTTGATATTTATCATTTTCACCATAAAACAGCCTTTTGTTTTCACCATCCAAAGCGCAAACCACAGTAGGCGTCAGCGGCGGGATTACGATTGAAATTCTGAAACCGCCACTGGCGATTTTGGGCTGCTCATATTTGGCTAAATCCCCCAACACTGATTTTGACTCATCCAGCAGATTAATCCGATAAAATTCATTGATATTGGCCCCCCGGGAGATGTATTCGTTTTCATTGACCATTATTTTGGGGAATCCCAGGTCTCTTTTTAACAGCACTGTTTTTAAATAGCTGCCGTCATTTGAGAAATAGTGAAGCCTACCATACTCCCCTAAAATAATTTTATTACCGGCAACAAAGACGCTGCTTTGACTCTTAACCTCCCCGGGCCCCTCTCCCTTTTTACCGAATTTAACAAGAAATTTACCGTTGGCATCCAGCAGGTAATTGGCCTTGTGTTTATAGTCAAATACACACACAGATCCATCGGCCAGTACACCACCAATATTGGGGCGAGCCATGGATTGTTTGCCACACTTTGAAACATCCCAGATCTTCCGGGCCTGCAGATCCCAGATTCCTTTTTCCGGCTGGTCCTCGTTCACACGGTCAGCGGTTAAGGAAAAACTTGATATGAATAAACCAAAAGCAATGATAAGAAATATTTTCATGTTCTCCAAATTAACCCTCCAGTCATTTTAATCTGTTTTCATATGCGCTTTCCTGAAATAATAATGCAAATTTAAAAAAAAACAAGGGCCAAGGGCCAGTGGAGAAGCGAGAAATAAAGCGGGGACGGTGTGTTGAAATGTTGAAAAGAGTGTATTAAAAAATTCTTGGATAAATCCGTTTCGGCCAGAATTTAAATAAAATCAATCATTCTTGTGAAAGCTAACCTTACAAAAAAAGAGTAGGGGTAGCAAAGCATTGGGTTCACAAGGGCTGGAGCACCTTCTGATTACTCTTCTCTTTTGAAAATTTGTTGCATTAACCCGATATAGAACTATATTTTAATTGCTTATTTCTATGGATACTATTTTATTCCTCTCAAAGAAGAAAAGGGGACAGGCACCTAGAATTTTTCCTTACGGCTAACGGCTATAAAAAGTCAAGAAGTCAAGCACCGTCCCTCTTCCTTTCGAGAAGCCTTAAGCCAAAAGCCGTAAGAGAAAGCAACTAGCAGCTAGCCACTAGCAAAAAAATCCTGACAATCCTGGCTCGGGCAAGAAGGGGTGGAAAAAAGGATATGAGAGAAATTGTCTGGCTATTTTATGGTGTTTTTGCCTTTAAAGAAGAGAATACTGCTTTTGTCGATTAATTTGTCATAATAGTAACGAACCCGGGTATAGTTTTCAATATAGGGTTTAACTACCCAGACCAGGAGGCTGAAGCCAATGATGGCGAAGGCTATGACAATACTAAATGCATTGGCCAGAAAGGAACTTTTTTCCCATGCCGCCTCACCGTCCTTGAATAAAATGGTCATGCTGACGCCGATCGATGCGCCCAATGCCAGAAAGGTCTGCAGGCCCAATTTTAAAAAGCGGATAATCCCTTTGCTGACTGGTCTGCAAATCTCTTCCGGGCTGATAGAACCCAGTACATTATCGTATGCAATTCCATCAGCCTGTTTTCAGTTGTGTTCCCTGGGGCCGGGATCACGGATTTTGATAAATTCATTAAGCAGGCATTTGATTCCATTGAAATGATGTGCGATGAGTATGGGTTTTCGGAGGAATTCAAGCATGTGTTGGATGCCTTCAGTGAAAAAATCCGATTCTTCAAGATCGGGGATCCATCCCTCAACGGTTCGATGGTTGACTTGGTCCATGAGGCCCAGGTGCAGATGCTGGAGCTGGGGATGGATCCCTTCATGGCCGGTTACCGGGCCAATGAGATGCCCATGTCATATTTAAAAATGGCATACCCCAGAGAAGCATTCAAAGTTTTGACCATTGTAAATTAGGGAATATCAAAATTAACACAGGCTAAAAAAAAACAATCCCTTTAAAAAATGGGTTTAAATTAATATAATAAAATGAGAAAAAAATATTAGAAGAACACTTAGATGGATAAACAAATCACTCACGAGATAAGAAAACATCACCGTCAGCATGTCCACCAATTGTGGGAAAAAATCCGGGATGAAGATTTTGAGACCGCCTACGAAAAATTTGACAGTGATGAAAAACAGCTAGCTAAAATTTTAGATATGCACAGGGATGAATTTTTCAATGAGTTTCAAATGCTGGATCATATGGAAGAACATGAATATGATGAAGGCACCAGCGATCCATTCATGCACCTCCTTATTCACCAAATTATTGATAACCAATTGAACAATAAGGATCCTATTGAAGCTTATCAATTTTATCTGTCAATGCAGAAACATAAAGCGGACCACCATGATATTCTTCATTTGATGGGAGCGTTATTTATGCCACAGCTTTTTAGTTCCCTAAAAGGAGAACCTGTCAACGAGGAAGAAAAATATCTATTTTTATTAAAAAAATTTAAAAACAGAAAGCCTAAATCTATTTGGAAAATCCTTGGTTATTGAACGAATCTTAAGGACGGTCACTGAGTTTCGAAAAAAAGAGACGGGCAGGACAGGAAAGGGGACAGGCGCCAAGATTTTTTTTCAGATCCCCCCAGGCCCCCCTTATTAAGGGGGGACAGCTAGTGGCTTACGGCTTTTGGCTTGTGGCTAAAACGGGCGCTATCCCTATTCTTTCTCTAATGCAGACAAAGCCTGTTTAAACTTTGCCGAAAGTAATGGCTTTTGGGAAACCACAACGATCAGTTTTTTCATATTTCTTATAAAAGAAGGTCCCATGTGTTTCCAATAGGGTGGTCTCACGTCTTTGGGGGTTTCCATAAAGTTCTCATTCACAATAAATATGCCATATTTTAGAATATTAGATAATTCTTTTTTTGAGTAATTTTCACTGGATTTCATTAATTGATACAGCTGCAAAATTGCAGTGCCTTTAAAGATTAATGAAGCATTATATTCAAAAGAAAAGTCTTGATTATATACATTTTTGTAGCCCATTGCATACTCTTCTTTGATAATATTTCTAATATATTGGTATGTTTCATCACCCTTTTTCAGATTTATGTATTCAGCTTTCTTTTCTAATAATGCAACCAGTGCAGGAGATTTTTTAGAACCACTTTCGGAAGTTACTGAACGAATACATCTTCTAAGATTACTTTTATAAGAAAACATATTTGTGATGAAATTCCATATGTATTCAATTTGATCCTCGCTGGATATCTCCAGGTCAACCGGGAATTTCTTTTTCTTAAGATGTTTTTTTACTGTCTTTTTCTTCATGTACTTGTACAGTGTTTTGTTTTCTGAATCAAGAACAAATTTAACAAAATCATGTAATTCACCCTTGGTGTTAACCAGCATGACCTGGTCTTTTTTGGATGTTTCTGCAAAGGTGTTTACAGATACATATGTAAATATAACCATGAATAGCAAAACAGAAATCCTTTTCATAACCTGATCCTCCTTTTTTTTTAAAGGTAAGCGATAAAGTCCACTTAGAATCCAATGATATTCGTTCACAAAAAATTTTTCAAATCTATCACTGGCTCTATGATATACTTTGATTAAGTTAATAAAAGAAAAAGGGGACTGGCACTAAGCAAGAAAACTTCTCTCATTTGCTATTTGCTATCTACTATCTGCTAGAAATCCCCTCTTTTTGAACCATGATTGCCATGATTTTTTTCTGATGGCCGATGGCTGATGGTTTTCAGCTAACGGCTAAAACAAAAAAAGGGGACAGACGCTTAAAGAAAGGTCAAATGTAGACCTGAGTCCTTTTCTTTTGTCTTCAGAAAAAGTCAAGAAGTCAAGCCCCGGTCCTTATTCCCTCCAACAGAGTTATATTTTGGATAAAGCTCTTCAGCGTTTTCTGCATAATATCTAAGCGTTTGCCGGTCCATGTTCAAATATCATTATAAACGAAATAGGGGATAGGCGGGAAGATTTTAGACCATGATTTCCGTGATTATCCGGATTACCATGATTTTCAATGACGGTTGCGAAGCAACCACCTGACGGTGACGCAGTCACCACCTGACGTGAACGAAGTGAACTTCTGAC
>CBFDCH010000171.1:0-5969 GCA_965603235.1 uncultured bacterium
ACCGGGAATTCCATCTATCCCGGCCATGGCGGCGATATTCCACGCACTGATATCGTCAGGAACTTGATGAAGATTAAACCAGATCTCCTCTTTTTTTCCGGAGATCAGGTTTACGATCATACCCGGCACCTGGCATATTGGTTAAAATTCGGCCGTGATTTCGGTGAGATAATCCGCAATACTCCCACAATTTGTATTCCCGATGATCATGATGTGGGTCAGTACAACTTATGGGGAGCGGAAGGAAAAAAGTCGGCATCCAGGGCAGGGCCGGACGGCGGCTATTATATGCCTGCGGCCTATGTGAATGAGGTTGAAGGCGCTCAAACCAGTCATTTGCCCGATCCCTTTGATGCCACACCGGTAACGAGGGGAATCGGCGTCTATTATACGAACCTCACCATAGGCGGTGTTGGATTTGCAATTTTAGAGGACCGTAAATTTAAAACCGGGCCGGCTGGTTTGGTTCCCAAACTAGGCCCCCGACCCGATCATGTGGCCCACAAGAACTATGATCCCAAAACTCTCGATATACCCGGTGCCAGACTTTTGGGTGAGAGGCAGTTGAAATTTCTACGCCAATGGGCCGCTGATTGGTATGATTGCCAAATGAAGGCTGTTCTCTCACAAACCATTTTTTGCGGCGGTGCCCATATTCACGGCAAGGTGGGAGGCCGGCTTTTCGCTGACCTTGACTCCAACGGTTGGCCTCAAACCGGTAGGAATAGAGCTTTAGCTGAAATACGCAGGGGATTTGCCCTGCATATAGCCGGAGATCAACACCTGGGTTCTATTTTTCACCATGGCATCGATGAATGGGGAGATGCCGGCTACTCATTCTGTGTGCCCTCTATTGCCAACCTGTATTTACGCTGGTGGGTGCCCTTGGAACCGGGTAAAAATCGTCACTCCGGACTGCCGGAGTATACGGGTGAGTTTGTGGATGGATTTGGCAACAAGATCACCTGCTGGGCGGTTGCCAACCCGGCCAAAGAACCCAATGGCGGCAACAAACTAACGACCCGGGCCGCAGGATTTGGTATTATTCGCTTCAATAAAAATACCCGCACCATACGAATGGAATGTTGGCCCAGAAATGTGGATGTCACCTCCTCTGAAGCCAAACAATATCCCGGCTGGCCCAAAACCATTCGGCAAATGGAAAACTATGGCAAAAAAGTGGTAGCATACCTGCCAACCTTAAAGGTTCAAGGGACTACAAATCCCATCATTCAGATCCTAGATGAATCGACCGGTGACATTGTGTACACCCTGCGTATCAATGGCCGCACCTTTCGTCCCAAGGTATTTAAAAGAGGCTTTTACACCATTCGTGTTTTTGACAGGAGATACAACAAAACCATTAAACACGTCTCTTCTCTTTATTTAAAAAAACGAAAAATCCTCCCGGTCATTATTGAGCATTAGATAATCTGTTTGTTGTATTGAAAAAAAACTTTGCCTATTGGATGGGGACTACATGTACTTCCCACTCCTCTTCATCTTCATTTTCATGGAGGTAATAGAACTTGTTTTTATAAATTTTGTACAATTTTGCCGAGCGGCCAAAAATGATGTTTACCAATAGTGTTGATTCCACATTGGGAAGCAGCACCACTTTTTTAAAATTTCCCTTTAGATCAGTAACCACAAACTCTGCTTTTTTGTTTTTGCGGACCGATGTTTTCAGGTAAAGGTGATTATCAGCAATCATCATATCAGTAATGGAGGGCAGATATTCTCCATGGGTGGTTTTGATAATATTCTTCAAGTTATCCCAACCAATTCCTTTTACAGTGGGATCGTTCTTGAGTTTATTCATCACACTGTCACCGTGCTCTTTGGTGTATTTCAGTTTTTTATAGGGTCTGCTGATTTTATAGAGGAGTTTTCCCTGGGAATCATACACACCCACCACAAAACCCTCTTTGCTTTGATCCACATAAATTCTGTCCTGGTGAACACTAACATTTAAGGCATCAAGTGTCAGATCAATCAAATTCTGGCCCCCTGAGAAATCCTGGATATAAACATCTTTAATTTCCTTCATACTGCTGTCATATAGTATTGCTGCAATCTTGGCCTTGCCATTTTCCAGGGGTTTTAATTTCATGCCAACATATCCTTTACCAATTGGATGTAAATACTGAGAAAAGGTGGGTATGCGGAACTCCTTGATCACCTTGCCGCTGTAGTCAAACTGGATGGCCTTATCAATGCCAATCCCAAAAATGGAATCAGCAAGAGGCATGACAAAATTGGTGGCCGAACGATTCACCTTAAATTCCCCCGGTCCTTCGCCGGCTTTTCCGAACTTGCGGATGAATTTTAAACCTTTCAGGGAGTACAAGATGATAGAGGCGCCCTCCACCGTAATCACCTGATCATTATAAATCTCAATCATCTCCGGACGATTTACATGGGTTAAAACACCGAGCTTTTCAGCATGCGCCATGGTTAAAAAAACGAGTATTACCAATGAGAAAACAACAATTTTTTTCATATTACCTCCAGGCAATTCTGCCTCATCATATAATACGTTTGGTCCTGATGATGAGTTCTATTACCTACAACGAACCAGGGAGGCGGAGGTTAACAAAAATCTGACCATTGCATTCCCTGGAACAATCCGTTACTATTTTTTATATGGCAGGAGGTATAAATGAAAACCATAAAATTAATCTTTATTATTGTCATTGGTTGCACTCTTCTATTGGGTGCCGAAAAAAAGGGGGAGAAAACCAGTTCCACGCCCACGTTCAAAGAGGTGCTGAGCCTCAAATCACCGGGAGGAGCCTCGATTTCACCCAATGGTAAATACATACTCTACACTGTCCGGGAGGCCGATTGGGAAAAAAATAAGTACAGGTCTCAGATATGGATGGCAGTGATTAAAACCGGGGAACTGAAGCAAATGACCTATGCCAAAAAATCAAGTTCATCATACCAGTGGTCACCGGACAGTAAATCCTTTGCCTTCAAATCGGCCCGGGATAAAAAAACCCAGCTCTATTTGATGTCCGCCACCGGTGGTGAGGCCAAGCCGATCAGTAAATTCAAGACCGGCTTCGGCGGCTATAATTGGTCACCAGATGGCAAATGGATCGCTTATACAGCCGGAGATGAAAAAGACAAACAACAAAAGGGAATGGAAAAAAAGTATGGCAAATTTAGTATTATTGATAAAGAGCTCAATCCCTCCCACCTATGGGTGTTGGAAGTGGTCACGGGCAAAACATCCAAATTGGTAGACCGCGATGACCTCCATGTCACATCCATTGCCTGGTCGCCTGATGGAAAAAAGATCGCCTTTGGAGCCAATCCCGACTCGCGCCTGCCTTCTTTTTCCAAATCAGAGATTTACGTAGTTAATGTGGCAGATAAAAAAATCACCCAGCTGGTTAAACAAAAAGGGCCGGATTCCGGGCCCGTATGGTCGCCGGACGGCCAGACCATTGCCTTCAGATCCAGTATGGGAACTGAAACTTACTTTGTTAACAGCGAAATCTGTTCCGTTCCTGCGGCTGGGGGAAAAATCAAATGCCTGACCAAAGGAATTGATGAAAATGCCTATATGTCTTACTGGAGAAAGGAGGGCATCTACTTTTTTGCCTACCAGGGCATGTCCATGCATATGTATCTTTTGAATCCCAGGACCGGGAAAATAGCTCAAATCACCGAAGGAAACTTTATTATCCGGGGTGGTACAATGTCAAAAAACAGCAAGCTCATGGCCTTCTCCTATGTCAATGGTTCCACCTATAGTGAGCTCTACTACTCAAGGGTAAAAAAATTCAAACCGATCAAATTAACCAATTTCAGTAAACAGCTCAGCAAATGGAAACTGGCCACCAAGGAAGCACTCTCCTGGAAGAGTAAGGATGGTGCTGAAATTACCGGTGTTTTAATCAAACCGGCTAATTTTGACCCTCAAAAGAAATATCCCTTGTTTGTAATCATCCATGGCGGTCCGACAGGGATCTCGTATCCGCAGAAGTTTGATCGTTACAATACCTATTACCCCATAGAACAGTGGGCAGCCAAAGGGGCGGTATTTCTTGAACCCAATTACCGGGGCAGCGCCGGATTTGGATCTGCTTTCCGCAAACTTAATTACCGCAATCTGGGGGTGGGAGATTATTGGGATGTGATCTCCGGTGTCGATTATTTAATCAGCCGGGGATTTGTGGACAAGGATAAGGTTTCCTCCATGGGCTGGAGCCAGGGAGGATACATATCAGCCTTTATCACCACTTTCAGCGACCGTTTTGCAGCGGTTAGCGTGGGTGCGGGCATCTCCGATTGGATCACTTACTACTACCGTACCGACATCACCCCTTTTACCGTCCACTACCTTGGAAACAATCCCTGGAAAGACCCTGAGGTATATAAAAAAACCAGCCCCATGACCCATATTCTCAAAGCAAAAACCCCCACCCTGATCCAACACGGTGAGTTTGACCGCCGGGTACCAACCACCAATGCCTATAAATTGTATCGCGGTTTGCAGGATATGGGAGTGCCCTCCAAGCTGATTATTTACAAGGGATTTGGTCACGGCATCAGCAAACCCAAAGAAAAACTGGCAGTGCTCACCCACAACTGGAACTGGTTCAACAAGTATATCTACGGCGAAGAACCCAAAGAAGAGACTTTTGAAAAAGAGAAAAAAGAAGACAAAAAAGAATAGAAGAATAAATAATATATGGTCCTGTCCATCATGGATTGTTTCAATGGAAAATTTTGGGAGATATGCTGTGTCTGTAGGGGTAAGGCTTGCCCTTACCCTAGAGAATATAGATTTTATGGATAATTATAGAATGTGCTATTCGGGCACCCGCTAGGGGTGCCCCTACAGATAATGAAAAACAAAACTTATACATTCCCACCTCTTAAGGGATGGCAGGTGGGTAAAAAAATATATCTATAAATGAAACATAATTTGGGGATCAGCCGTCCTAGTCAATAAAGGATGGTGTGTATGCCGGGAGGTAGAATGTGAGAAAAATTTGTCTCTTCTTAATGGCCGCTGTTGTGATCAATTCATTTCTGGCACCTGATGTAGTAAACAAAGATAGACCCACCCGGGGGAAGTGGGAATTTCAAAAAAAGGAAATTTTCAGAATCAAAGAGGCAGGCTCTGAATTATTCGCCAATATTAGCCAGCTGGCAACCGATCAGACCGAAACGCTATATGTTCTGGATCGTAAAAAGGTAAAAATTCACATATTCAGTAAGAACGGGGAATTCCAATCCTCCTTTGGCAAGAGGGGAGAAGGCCCGGGAGAAATCAAGCGTCCGCGTGGTATGTCCATTAAGGGAGAAAGCCTGATTGTTTTTGATACCGGAAAAGTACACTATTTTACTAAAAAAGGAAATTATCAGCAATCCTATTCAATACCCCGGGATATCAGGCCAAGGTTGATGAAGGATCAGTTTACAGTGCTGTCTGTGCCGTATATTAACTGGATGGACCCAAAAGGTATCGGCCGGGTCATTCTTTATCATTTAAAAAGCAGACAAAAGCGAGTACTTATGGAATTTGCCACCTTTAAAAATGGCATGGTCAGGAAGAAAACGTCCACAGGAAGCCACAGTTTTTCCATGTCCCACAGTGCCTTGACTCCGCTACTGGTGCTGACCATTGATCAGGGAAAAATTTACCACGGGATGAACAACCAGTACAGGATCAGCGTTTCAGACCTGAGGATGAAACAAACACTCAGTTTTGGCATTAAACGGAAGAAAATATTGGTGCCGGAGAAATTTAAGGACACTGTTTTAATGGGCATAGATTTCCCGGATCACATCAAAAAGGAGATAAAGAAGGGATTTCCCGATCATTTTACCCACTTCTACCGCATTATCATCGATAAAAACGGCCTGATTTATACGGTAGTGACTGCTCCATTGCAGGAAAATATCATAAAACTCGATATTTTTTCCCCGGCAGGCAAGTATATCTATGC
>CBFDCH010000172.1:0-5968 GCA_965603235.1 uncultured bacterium
CTGGGCTAAAAAAGGTGCCCCCTTGATCTTGGATACTTCTTCTAGATAGCTAACTGTAATTTTTCCATAAATTTTATTTTGAACTATGATATCAGCACTCTGAAACCATTTGGTTTTTACATAATTCGGAGATTGATATACCTGATCCTCATATATAATACTCGCCTGACATTTTTCAGGAAACCGCCAGCCAGAAGGAAGAATTTTAACAGTACCCGTAAAAATCCTATCAAGATTATCGTTGGAAATTTTCAAGAGTTCTTCAATTTGATATAGGCAACTGAGTTCTTTGGCTCTTTCTTGAAGGTCCCGAAGAAGCTGATTTTCTTTTGGTTCTGAATTCATCTAAAAATCACCCCCTGGTTTGATCTCCCATCAACTTTGACAGTCAATGTGGAGATTAATCTGACATGTCTGACAAACTCGGTTTCTTCTACAATTTTTTGTCTCTGAAGCCATAACCAGTCAATCTTATAAACCGAATTGGATTTAATTGAAAAATAAAATTTCTTTAGATTGGATATATTATGAAAAAAATGGGCCCCCTGACTCAACTCCGCAGCCAAACCTTGTTGCGTAGATTCGACGATTACAGATGCACCTGAGATTTGCCCCCAGTTAACAGGAATTCCCAACCATGGATCAGAACTCCCCCACCTTCCAAAACCAATCAAAAGATAAGGGAGGTTTGTATCAATCAATTTTCTATTAATATCGGCAATTTCATCGGCAATAATTTTTGAATGTTTGATGTCAAAACAATCCGGTTTAAGATATACAACATCCATTATTTCTTTTTTTATACCATTCCCCATTACTCCATCTGATGCCAAGAGTACATTGGGTTGGATCAATTCAGCTTCTCTAATTTCTACATTTTCAGTAGACATGGCAATTGGCCTAACCTGCAGGAAACCAAAGCGGTGTTGAGAAACATCACGGTTTTTAAAGTTCATGGCAAATTCGATTTCTAATTTTTCTTCAGTTTTTTGTTCAAGAAACTCAAGTAAATTAGCGATAAAATCATTTAGTCTGATCAATTTAATTTCTAAGATTGGGGCGAAATTGAGAATCCGAGCACCTTTATTGCCCACTCCTGGAAAAATTTGATCCGATGTCATGTCATAGGTTGATGCAATATATTTCAGTGTGTTATCATATTCGGCTTCCTCAAAACCGGATTTCACCAAATACTCCGTTTCCTTAACAGGGTCATAAACCGGTGGTGCCCCCATATTAACAGCCCAGAACTCTGTTTGGGTATTATTCAGTAGTTCCCTCGTAGTATTGAAAGGTGGAATACTCTGGGGGTATGATGGTGAATAGGACCAGATATTCCCTCCCTCAACAATTGTTTTCCCTAGCCCCAAAGCCAGACTCACCAGACCATCTTCAGGATTTGCATGGCCAAAGGGATAAAAGTTATACGATCGAATAATACCGGATATGTTTGGATAAAATCTGTCATAATGTCTATTTCCAACCACCTCTTGAATGATTACTGCCATCTTTTCAGATTCCAATTTATTTTTTGTGGCTTTCATATAGCTTTTTGCATTTGAAAAGTAGGTTGATGCATATATATATTTTATTGCTTCAACTAATTTTTTATACCTTGTCGATGAATCAGCCTGATTATTGGGGATCATTTTGGTTTCATAAACTCCGGCAAAAGGTGCATCAATCATATCTTCCAGCAAACTTGACGATCTAATGGCTAACGGGGTGTGGATCTTAGAAATGAGCCCCCAGAGATCACCTGTTAGTTCTACAGGTAATTCCGCTTTTTGGAAATGATGAGCAATTCGTTCATCACTAAGACCTGATTGGGCAATATCAAACAGCTTGTTCTGTTTCATAAAAACATCAAAATATTTGGTCGTGATAACTGTGAGCTGAGGGATGTCGATAAAAATATCCGAAATTGGATTAGACTCAGAGAATGACTTCAGCGTATTTTTAATCGAAGCAAGGCCTTGTGCCTTACCACCCAATTCACCCGTCCCAATATAACTATAGCTGTGTGTACCGTCAAAGAATTGACGCTTGAAGGGAACGATTAATTCGTTCATTCTATTTATTTTTCCCTAAAATTTTAAAAAATAAAATCTCAATTAACTACATACAATAAATCCCCTCATCTTCTACCACACCAACGCAATAAGAAAAAATTAACTATTTTATTTTTTTCTTGGATCTGCAATGATTACAAATTTTCACATGACTATTCCAATTTAGATAGGTCCTGGAGATTATACCCAACCCCGATTCTTACAGGCCTGAGCGACTCGATCAATTGCAATAATGTAAGCAGCATCCCTCATAAATAAATTTTTGCCTTTTGCCAGCTCATTAACCGCAATAAATGCCGAGGTCATTTGACTGTCAAGCTTTCCCAGGACCTCATCTTTTTCCCAAAAATAGTTCATATTACTCTGAACCTGTTCAAAATAACTACAAGTAACTCCACCTGCGTTAGCCAGGAAATCCGGGATAACAAAAATCCCTTTCTCTTTAAGTATTTTATCAGCGGCAGGAGTGGTCGGGCCATTCGCACCCTCAGCAATTATTTTCACCTTATTACTGATTTTATTTACGTTCCGAGAATTAATCTCATTCTCCAAGGCGGCCGGTATCAAAATATCGACATCCTGCTCTATCCAAGCATCTCCCGGAAGAATTTCGTAGCCCATCTTTTTTGCTTGTTCTTTGTTAATGCCTCCAAAACGATCAGTAATTCCCTCAAGTTCTGCAAAATCTATCCCAGCCTTTTTTCTAAAAGAATAGGCTTTTTGATCGTCTTGATCCCAACATGAAACACAGATTACCTTGCCGCCAAATTGCTGGTAGAGCTGTATGGCATGTCGAGCAACATTACCAAACCCCTCAACGCTGGCGCAAGTATCCTCGGGACGGATATTCTTTTCCTTCAAAGCCTCTCGGAGAGTAAAGATGACCCCATAACCAGTGGCTTCTGTTCGACCAAGTGATCCACCCATACCTACCGGCTTACCGGTGATAAATCCTGGATATTTGGCTCCATGTATTACCTCATATTCATCCAACATCCATAACATATGTTGGGCATTCGTCATAACATCGGGAGCAGGAACATCATTCAATGGGCCGAGGTCTTTTGAAAGTTGACGAACATAACCTCGGCACAATTGCTCTTGTTCACGGAGGCTTAGGTTGTGAGGATCACAAATAACACCACCCTTACTACCACCCAAAGGAATATCGAGCAGAGCGCATTTCCAGGTCATCCACATAGCTAAAGCTCTCACTGTATCAACCGTTTCCTTTAAATACCTTCACTTGCCCATTATCCAATCTAACTGGAATACTAAAATGATATTCTCTGAGTGGACTTCGAAGCAAATCACGCAATGGCTGATCCAGATCCAGAATTCCAGCAATTTGATCAAATTGCGTTTGAGCTGTTTCAAATGGATTATAAGTTTGTTTGTTCATTATAAAATCCTTAAAGATTTAGTTTTAAAATAATTGAACTGTTTATCATTTTATCATAACCTAACCGAATAACAAAGAGTTCAATCATCATAGAAATAGCAATGCAAATATCATGCCACTTTTTAAAACAAGCCAGGAGAGCTATTCTTAAGGAAAGTTCATTTGTTGTATTAGTAAATTTGTTCAGAATGATGCAATTTGATGCAAGGGTAAAACAATATTGCTTAACTTCAACTAGGCTTGACTTTTTAAGATCGTTATAGTAGTTACAGAATCGAACTCGGAGTGTAGGGTTCCTTTATAATATAACAGAGTTTAAGTAAAAAAACTGTAAAAAATTACCTGGGGAATAAGGCTCTTCTTGGATAGTATTATCATCAATCATCATACTATAAAGGTTGTCTAACAAGGCTAAATTTTCGTTTGTGTACGACTCTTTTTTCCCAGAGTTAAAAAAAAGCCTACTGTCATTGTGAGTTAAGTAATATTTGTCTCTCAGAAGACTGTGACAGAAGTAGCTAAAACATCTTTCAATGCATTCATAAGAAAAACCCGGTATCCTATTATTGAGGCAAAATTTTATTATCCTTTCATTTAACATTCGTGGAACATTACGACCAATTTTAAATAGCTTTTTGTAACTTTTCATCTAGACTGTCGCGACCCGATCGCCAAAAAGACCTATATACCTGGATCCCATTTTTCAAATTTTTCACTATTCTGTCGTTTTTTTTTCATATATCGTGTCGTTTGGTGAAAAACTCTTTATTCAAATTTTATAAAAGTAACAAAGTAAGGTGACCGACCCCAAGGAGGATTTTCCTTTAGGGACACCGTCTCCAATCATATCAGGATAAATTAATCTTAGGTTTATAGTTGTGACCAAAACTGTAGAGAAATGTTAAAAAAGTCTGAAAAGAAGTAACAGAAAGATTTTCAGGTTGAACCAAAAGTTACTCCAAAAACGTTAACCCAGGAGAGACAGCGGGCAATAAGAAGAAAAAAGATTGAAAGTATTATTGAAAAAGTATTACCTTACATTGATTTTTTCTGATAGGAATCGGGAAAATGATGGGGCCTCTATTTTGGATACTGATGGTAAATTCCTCATTTCACAGATCATAGCGTTGAACATTCTGATCCATCTACAACCGAGATTTATCTTCATAAAGATTTTGAAGAGATGAGAGAGGCTATGCTGAAGATAAGAGGTATAGTTGGCACAAAATGGTCACAAGACATTCGGTGCAAAAAGTGGAAATGCTGATTATGACAATCGGGGCGAGAGGATTTGAACCTCCGACCCTCGGTTCCCAAAACCGATACGCTACCAGACTGCGCTACGCCCCGTATTATAAAGAGATATTAAAAATCAGACAGTTCTCTGCGCATCCGTTTGCGCATCCGTTTGCGAGCCTGGGCCATTTTTAACCGCTTTTTTTCTCCTGGTTTCAGGTAAACGGAATGTTTTTTAATCTCTTTAATAATGGCTTCAGTTTGTACTTTTCTCTTAAACCGTCTTAATGCGCTTTCAAAAGATTCACCTTCGTTAACTTCTACATAAGCCAAGTGCTATCACGCTCCTTATCATTATTATGAGCCCTAAATATACCCCATTTACCGCCAGATGTCAACTCCTTAAAAAGGGGAGCAACATATATCTATCTCTAATCGGTCCTGGTGAATGATTTTTTCCCTGAATCGAGTCCCATTCCCTCTTTATCGAGCTGGTGCATCTTCCTTCTAATACGATTTAGTCGCTTCTCAAAATCACGGCGCTGGCTTGGGGTTAGATTCATTTGATCCATCCCCTGTTTGGCATAATCCAGGGCTGTGGCATAATCTTTTTCCCGGTGCTCAAAGTGGAGGGCAAGTTCACGGTACACCAGCGGTCCGTCCGCTTCGGAAAATCCAGAGAGCGCCTGCCATAATTGACCGGCTTCATTGAACAATTTTTCCCTCTTTTTGAGAATGGCCAATTTTTTTATGGCCTTAACGGTAATTTCATCCCTAATAGCCGACTGATGCAAACTTTGATAGAGTTCCGCCGCCCGGGCAAAATCACCATATTTTTCATACACTGCGGCTGTGCCAAGCACTTCTCCCTCATCAGCAGTATTTGAAACATCCTCAACATACTTGACACCCAGAAGCAACAAAGCTGCCAAACCAACAATATCAAGAGCATTGTGGTCAATAACCTTTTCAATCAGCATAGAAGATTGGCTGCGCAAATAGCTGAAATACAGTAAAGGTATCTGGCTGCCATCAACATCATCATCCCGGCTTATCCCCAGCAGCCGGTCTCCCAGAAAACCCAGTTTCCGTGATTCAAAGGTATGCCGCCACAGGGTCCGGGCAGGAAAGAGAAAATCGAGATGAGGTTTGGATAATAGTGAAAAACGCCGGCGCTGTAGAATATAACGGGTTTCCATCAAAGGCATATCAAAGGCACGGCCATTGTAGGTTACCACTCCTGAAAAATTATTCTCCT
>CBFDCH010000173.1:0-5965 GCA_965603235.1 uncultured bacterium
TATGCCCGTGTATACCAGCAGCAGGGGGCTGACCTGGCCTTTGCAGCCGGTCTTCTCGGCCGGCCACTCGCTGATCCTCAATTCTTCCACTGCCTGGAACTGGCCAAATCCGCAGGAATGGATATCTGCTTCAGGATTGGGAATCTATCCAACTCAGATCATCCCAATACCGTGCAGCTCTCCATAAAAAATAAGCGGGCGGCTCACCTGGCAATCACAGCCCAATCAGTAGGTGGAGGTATGATCCAGGTAACCCACCTGCAAAACAGGCCAGTCAGCTTAAATGGAAAAAGGCATGAGCTGGTGGCGATAGGTGACCCCTCAAGTTTCGACAACATAAGAAAATATCTTGCCATAGAACAAGCGGATATCAGGGAAATTCAACCATCATCCCATCCAACCGTCTTGCAGATTGCTCTCTCCTCCCCGCCCACAAATCAGACCATGCGGCACATAAAGGACTCTGCCGGCATAGAGGATATCTGGTACATCCCACCCCTGTTCCGGGTGCAAAAGGGAAAGCCGCTTTTTGCGGATGCAGCTCAAATGATATCCAGGGCGGAACATGAGGGGTGTTCGTTGGGTGAAATTGCCCTGGCCTACGAAAGCTCTCTGCTGGGTATCAATCGGGAAGAGGCCTTGATAGAGATGGGCAAAAGGCTGCAGGTAATGGAAGAGAGCATCATCACTGGCTTGGACAATAGTAAAGTGAACATGCAATTGCTGTCTCCCAGCGCTGCTTCAATCATCTCCGCAAATGAAGCCAACAACCTCCCCATCGGAGGAATACACACCCAGGCCGCGGCCAAAGCCATGGCCGTGATGCACGCCAGCAACAGCGGTGGTGTGGTATGTGCAGCTCCCACGGGTGGATCGGCAGGTACTCTACCGGGGATTATCAGCGCTGCGGCAGATAAGCTCAATCTCTCTCAAAAAGACAAAACCATGGCCTTATTTGCAGCAGGAGCCATTGGTACCATTATTGCCAGGCGAGCCACTTTTGCCGCTGAGGTGGCTGGATGCCAGGTTGAAATCGGTGCCGCCACAGCCATGGGAGCCGCCGCCACTATTGAATTGACCGGAGGTACAGCCCGTCAGGCTGCGGATGCAGCAGCAATTTCACTGCAAAATACCATGGGTTCGGTATGCGACCTGGTTCAGGGTATATGCGAGATCCCCTGCCACACCCGCAACGGCATTGGCGCTTCCAGCGCTTTGGTTTGTGCCGACCTGGTAAGGGGAGGCTACCAAAACCCCATTCCCCTTGACGAAACCGTAGACGCGGTTTATTCGGTCGGCAAAATGTTGCCTTCCCAATTGCGTTGCACAGCCCTGGGCGGCCTGGCGACAACGCCGACAGCTAAAAAGATGAAACCACCTGGAACATTTGTCCAGGCTAAAAATAATTAAACACAAGGAAGTATAATGTTAGAAGGATGGAGATGGCAACCGCCAGCCAATTGGCGGGTAATTGACACCATTGACCTGCACACCGGAGGGGAACCCTTACGGGTGGTCATTGGCGGATTGGGGGAAATCAAGGGTAATACGATTCTTGAAAAGAGGCAATTCTTCAAGAAAAACCTCGATTTCCTGAGAACCGGTCTGATGTGGGAGCCCCGGGGCCACGCTGATATGTATGGGGCAATTCTGACCGAACCCTGCACAAATGACGGGGATTTTGGCACATTCTTCCTCCACAATGAGGGATATAGTGTGATGTGCGGTCACGCGATCATAGCTCTGGTGACCCTGGTATTGGATACGGGCATGATCATTCGAAAAGAGAGTGATCCGGTGATTCGCATCGATGCCCCGCCCGGAAGGATTACTGCCCAGGCCTTCAGGGAAGGAGGAAAGGTGAAAAGGGTATCCTTTCAGAACGTACCGTCATTTTTATATCTCAGGGATCAATGGGTGGAAGTGCCTGAGGCTGGACGGATTAAAATTGACGTGGCCTTTGGCGGCACTTTTTATGCCATTTGTGAGGCACAATCCTTGGGCCTTTCACTGGAGGCAAAGGATTACTATCACCTGATAGATATGGGTAGAAAAATCAAAAAAGCGGTAAGCTCCAGCTTTACCATTCGTCACCCAAAGGTGGATGATCTCAGTTTCCTCTATGGCACCATATTTGTGGGTAATGCCAAAAATTCAGCACACCATAGTCGAAATGTATGTATCTTTGCCGACGGGGAGGTAGACCGTTCAGCCACCGGTTCAGGTGTAAGCGCTCGGGCAGCCCTCCATTTTACCAAGGGACAATTGATAAAAAATCAAAAAATCACCATTGAAAGTATCCTGGATACCACCATGGACGTCCGGGTTGTGGATTCCCTTAAATTTGGGGACTTCACAGCTGTAATTCCGGAAGTGACCGGCAATGCCTATATCTGTGGACAGCACAGGTTCTATTTTAATCCGGATGATCCATTAAAGCAGGGATTTATTTTCCGATAAGTGGCAAAATTCAGTATCAAATGGAAGGTATCACAAATGAGAAGTAATAAAATTAGATCAGCAATCTACATTGGCCTGTTAATCGTACTAATGGCAACTGCCGGCCGGGCGCAGGACAAAACTGTGGAATGGGAAAATCCACGCGTGCTGGGGATTAATCGAGAGGCCCCTCATGCCACTTATATCCCCTTTGCTGACTCCTCGTCTGCCATCAGAAACAAGCGGGGGGAGTCACCCTATTTCCGCTCCCTGAACGGCAGCTGGCGCTTTTACTGGGTGCGACAACCTGCTCAGCGCCCAATGAATTTCCACCAGGTGGATTTTGATGACCGCCTATGGAGCAACATTGCCGTGCCTGGTTGCTGGGAAGTGCTCGGTTTTGGCGTACCGATTTATACTGACACAGCCTACCCTTTTCCCGCCAACCCTCCCTATATTCCTCATCAATACAATCCTGTGGGATCCTATCGAAAAACATTTACCATTCCCGTGGATTGGCAACAAAAACAGGTTTTTATCCATTTTGGCAGTATAAAATCTGCCATGTATCTGTGGATAAACGGTCAATTCGTGGGCTACAGCCAGGGCAGCAAAACCCCTTCGGAATTTAACATCACTCCATATATCAAGCCGGGGAAAAACCTCCTGGCTGCTGCAATCTACCGCTGGAGTGACGGCGCTTACCTGGAAGGACAGGATTATTGGAAGATAAGTGGAATTGAGCGTGATGTGTTTCTCTATGCTCTTCCCCAGGTCCACATCCGTGATTTTTTCCTAAAGCCGGACCTTGATAACAAATACCATCACGGCTCTCTCTCAACTGAAGTTACGCTCCGAAACCTGAGCTCTAAAAATTCCAGGGAGTTAGAGGTTAGGATTTCGCTGTTGGATAAGGCAAATCGTAAAATCCTGACTCAACCGCTCAACACCCGGACAAGAGTAAAGAAAAAGGGTGAAATGGTGGTCAAAATGAGTACTGCAATTCCGAAGCCTTTGCATTGGACCGCAGAAACGCCCCACCTTTACACTGTGGTTATCTCTCTTCATGGTGGTGGAAAACCCATTCAATACCTGTCAAGCAAAATAGGCTTCCGCAAGGTGGAAATTGGCAACGGTCAGCTACTGGTTAATGGCGTGCCTCTGACCATTCGCGGCGTGAACCGCCATGAACATGAACCCCGTACCGGCCGGGTTGTGTCCGAAGAGTTGATGATTAAAGATATCGAATTGATGAAAAGATTTAATATCAATGCGGTCAGAACCAGTCATTATCCCAATGATCACCGCTGGTATGAGCTCTGTAACCAGTATGGGCTCTATGTTATTGATGAAGCCAATATTGAATCCCACGGCATGGGATACAAGCCTGAGAAAGCCCTGGCCAACCAGCCCCTATGGCAGGAAGCCTTTCTGGATCGCACCCGGCGCATGGTGGAAAGAGACAAAAACCATCCCTCTATTATTATCTGGTCCCTGGGGAATGAATCGGGCGCAGGACCGAACTTTGCCGCCACCTACAAGTGGATCAAAACGAGGGATGCATCCCGCCCGGTACAATCAGAGGATGCAGGTTTAAAAGAGTACACCGACATCTATTGCCCCATGTATGCCAGAATCGGTAAATTACGCGAATATGCCCGCCAGGAACAAAAGAGGCCTCTGATCCTGTGCGAATATGCCCATGCCATGGGCAATAGCGTGGGGAATTTGCAGGATTACTGGGATGTGATTGATGGGTACAAGCACCTCCAGGGCGGCTTTATCTGGGATTGGGTGGATCAGGGTTTTTTAAAAATCAATGAGCGGGGAGAATCCTTCTGGGCCTATGGTGGTGACTTTGGCCCGCCGCAAACCCCGAGTGATAAAAATTTTTGTATAAACGGCCTGGTTTTTCCGGATCGCGAGATTCACCCTCATATCTGGGAGGTCAAAAAAGTATACCAGCCGGTAAAGGTCACCCCCCTCAATTTACTCAATGGAGAGCTGGAGGTTTATAACCGCCACGATTATCTCTCCCTGGACAGATACCTGGTGAAATGGTCTGTAACAACAGAGGGAACGGTCATAAAAACAGGTTCCCTGGCCGGACTCGATATTCCAGCCCACCGGGCCGGAAAAATTAAACTACCCCTGCCCATCATAAATCCCCGTGCAGGCTTTGAATATTTTTTAAATATTAAATTTTTAACTAAAAACCGGCAGCCCTTGATAGCCAAAGGTCATGAAGCAGCGTTTGCCCAATTCAAACTGCCTCTATACACTCCCCCACCCCCACTCAGTGTCAACCGATTGCCCCGTGTGCGGTTGATTAAATCCGACCTGGACCTCAAAATTGAGGGAAATTCCTTTTCTATAACCTTTGCCAGGAAGAACGGCCAGTTGGTGTCATGGAAGTATGCAGGAAAAGAGATTTTACGCCAGGGACCAAAACCCAATTTCTGGCGTGCCCCAAATGACAACGACTATGGCAACGGCATGCCCAAGCGGTGTGCGGTATGGCGCTATGCCGGTAAAAATAGAAAATTGATATCTATGAATGCAAAACAAATCACTCCCCAAAGAATCGAAATAACCTGCAACTACTCCATTCCGGCCGGAAGTTCCCGTTTTCAGCAAATCTATTCAATATATGGCAGTGGTGACGTGGTCGTCAGCAATATATTCGTACCCGGTAAATTTGATCTCCCGGAAATCCCCAGGATGGGGATAAACCTGATTTTAAAGCAATCATTCTCAAAACTGACTTATCTCGGCCGGGGGCCGCATGAAAATTATTGTGACCGAAAAACAAGCGCTGCAGTGGCATTGTATCACCAGACGATAGCCCAGCGGAAACGTGCGTGACCTGGTCCACCACTATGTCCGGCCCCAGGAAAACGGAAATAAAACCGATGTCCGCTGGCTTGCTCTAACCGACTCTTCAGGCAACGGATTTCTGGTTACCGCGATGCCCCTGCTGAGTATCAGCGCACACCACTTTCTCAATGAGGATTTTGACGAGGGACCTGAAAAACAAAATCGTCACACATTCGATCTAAAAAAGCGGCCGCTGGTAAGCCTAAACCTTGATCACAAACAAATGGGAGTGGGAGGAGACACCAGTTGGGGAGCCAGACCCCATCCCCCGTATCAATTGCCCGTAAAAAAATATTTCTTCACCTTCCGCTGCCGCCCCTTCTCCACTGAAAAAGAATCGGCCGGCCTCCTCAGTAAACAGAAATTTCCCTATTGATCACTCTCCAGTAATTTTAAAAAAGTGGTGGAGAAGAGGTTGCTGATTTCCGACCGTTTGTATTGTGCCTTGAGCATTTCCAAAAGTCCTCCAATATTTATAAAATTTATACAACTGATAATACCCGGGTAAATATTATCAACATTCATTCATATTCACAACAGATTTTTATGGATAGAGAATTTGCAGTCAACATTTTGCTATTGCATCAGGTGGGTATTTTGGTTAAAATAGGGCCATGACAGGAGAGTATCCCCGCCAGTTGGTAAAGGG
>CBFDCH010000174.1:0-5892 GCA_965603235.1 uncultured bacterium
TCGTGAGGGCGGCCGCACCATCGGAGCCGGTTCGGTAACCGATATTATAGAGTAAAAGGGAAATTATGACTACAAAAATAAGAATTAAACTAAAATCTTTTGACAGCAGAATTTTAGATAAGTCTTCTGCAGAGATTGTGTCCAAAGCAAAGAGAACCGGCGCAAAAGTTGCCGGGCCAATCCCCATCCCCACACGTATTGAGCGATTTTGTGTGCTGCGTTCGCCCCATGTGGATAAGAAATCCAGGGAACATTTTGAACGGCGAACCCATTGCCGCTTAATTGAAATACTGGAACACAATGATGATACGATCGTAGAGTTAAAAAAAATGGACTTACCTGCAGGTGTTGAGGTGGAGGTCAAATCTAATTAAGGTGGATACTATGATTCAAGGAATAATTGGAAAAAAACTTGGAATGACTCAGATTTTCACTGACGACGGAAAAGTGATTCCAGTGACAATTATAAAAGCCGGACCATGCGTGGTGGTTCAAAAGAAAATTAATGAAAACAATGATCTGCTAAAAGTACAATTGGGATTGGTTGAGCAAAAGAAAATTAAAGGGATTAATAAACCCCAAACCGGTCACTTTGCCAAAGCCAATGTTCCGCCCACTCGAGTATTACGAGAATTTTTTATTGATGATGAGAGTGTAAATGTTGGGGATGCACTTAAAGTAGATATTTTCGAAGAGAATGAAAAGGTGAATGTGGTAGGTTTAACCAAAGGAAAAGGATTCCAGGGTGTTGTGAAGCGCTGGAATTTCAAGGGTGGAAAACGGAGTCACGGCTCTATGTTTCATAGAAGACCCGGTTCCACCGGCATGTGTGCCTATCCAGGAAAAGTGATTAAAGGGAAGAAACTCCCCGGCCGGATGGGAGGGAAAACGAAACATGTCAAAGGGCTGCAAGTGATAAAAATTGATCTGGAGAACGATTTCCTGTTGGTGAAGGGAGCGGTTCCCGGTTTTAATGGTAACTATATTAATATTCTGAAAGATTCCTTTAAAAGGAGTTAGAGATGCCAAAAATTAAAGTACGAAATATAGAAAACTCTGAAATAAGCGAAATGGACCTGCCAGAGGGAATTTTTGACTATCCTCTGAAAGAACATCTTATTTATGATGCAATTAAAAATTTCCGGGCCAATCAACGGCGGGGAACGGCAAGTACGAAAACACGGGCCAGAGTTTCCGGAGGCGGACGCAAGCCCTGGAGACAGAAAGGCACTGGACGCGCCAGAGCTGGCTCCACCAGAAGCCCTATATGGAGGTCTGGTGGTGTTACTTTTGGGCCGCAGCCGCGGGACTATTCCTACGCAATGCCCAAAAAAGCCAAAAAAAACGCCCTAAAATCAATTTTATCAGACAAAGTGCGTAATGACCGGTTGTGGATCGTTGATCAAATCAACATTGACACCGTGAAAACCAAGGATACTCTGTCAAAATTGAAGAATTTTGATTTTGACAAATTGTTAATCGTGGACAAAAGGGAAAACGCCAATCTGGTGTTATCAACCCGAAATATCCCCAATGTAAAGACCATTGATTGCAGTGAGATCAACGTTTATGACTCTCTGAATTTCAATTATATAATGTTTTCAGTTGACGCGGTCAAGCATTTGATGGAGGTACTATTATGAATTTGAATTATACGGATGTTATCATTGCGCCTTTTATAACTGAAAAATCAACTGATTTAAAGGATCAGCAAAGACTTCTTTGTTTCAAAGTTCATCGTAATGCCAACAAAATAACGATAAAGAGAGCGGTTGAGGAGTTGTTTAAGACTCAGGTTCAGTGGGTGAAAGTGCTGAATTATAAAGGGAAGGAGAAACGCTTTGGCAGATATAGTGGACACAGGTCTTCATGGAAAAAGGCATATGTTAAATTGAAGCCAGATGCCAAAATGATTGAATATTTCGAGGTGGTATAATGGGTATAAAAACATTTAATCCTGCTACACCGGGGCTACGTGGTAAAACCGGATTTACTTTTGATGAACTCACCACTGGAAAACCTTATAAAAAGTTGCTGGTATCATTGAAAAAGACCGGCGGCAGGAATAATGAGGGAAGAATCACCATCCGTTTTAGAGGTGGTGGTCATAAGAGAAAATACCGGATTATTGATTTTAAAAGAAACAAGTTTGATGTACCTGGAATAGTTGAAACCATTGAGTATGATCCCAACCGAACCAGCAGAATAGCGTTGATCAAATATGCTGATGGGGAGCGCCGATATATTTTGGCTCCTGCCGGCCTGAAAGTTGGTGACAACATTGTTTCAACAAATAAGGAAGCTGAAATATTACCAGGCAATTCTTTGCCAATAAAATCTATCCCGGTGGGAACCGTCATTCATAATATCGAATTTCAGGTTGGCAGAGGCGGTCAGATCGCCCGTACTGCCGGGGCTTCAGCTACCCTGATGGCCAAAGAGGGAAAATACTCTCTTATAAAAATGCCATCAAGTGAAGTCCGTCGCATCTTGTTGGAATGCCGGGCCACGATCGGTCAATTGGGTAATATGGAGCGGAACAATATCAAAGTTGGCAAAGCCGGGAAAACCCGGTGGCTCGGACGCCGTCCCCATGTTAGGGGAACCGTAATGAACCCAGTCGACCATCCCCACGGCGGCGGTGAAGGGAAAACCAAAGGGGGCCGAATTCCTGTCACACCCTGGGGAGTACCGACCAAAGGCTACAAGACCAGAAGAAATAAAAGAACTCAAAAATTTATTGTAAAAAGGAGAAAGTAGATAAATGTCCAGATCAATAAAAAAAGGTGTGTATATAGATGAGAAACTTCGTCAAAAAGTGTTAAAAATTAAGAACGCTGCAAAGAAAGAAGTTATAAAGACCTGGTCACGACGCTCCACAGTTATTCCGGAAATGGTGGGATTAACCATGGCAGTCCACAACGGCAAAAAATTTATTCCGGTTTTTATTACTGAGAATATGGTGGGTTGTAAACTTGGAGAGTTCTCCATAACCAGATACTATAAAGGTCACACCACAAAAGACGGAAAAGCGCACAGATAGGAGGATATAAATGGATCATGTATCAGTTGCCAAAGGAAAATATCTTAAAATTGCGCCTAGAAAGGGTCGTTTGGTTGCCGACTTGATCAGGGATAAAGATGCTGGAGAAGCATTGACCATATTGAGGTTCGCCCGCAAACAGAAAGCCTCAGCGTTGATATCCAAGGTTTTAAATTCTGCCATTGCCAATGCTCAGGTGAAATACCCCAATGTTGATGTTGATAATCTCTTTGTATCCGGGATTATGGTAGATAAAGCGCCATATTTAAAACGATTCAGAGCTGCTCCCCGTGGTCGTGCAGTCCGAATCTCTAAAAGATACAGTCATATTACTGTTTACTTAAGTGAAAGAGAGGGGAACTAATGGGACAAAAAACACATCCATATGGTTTTAGATTGGGTTTCAACAAGGGATTGCTTTCTTTATGGTATGGGAAGGGCAAAACGTTTATCGACCTTTTTCATACTGACCTTAAAATACGCCGTTTAATCAAGTCAAAGTATAAACATGCCGGGATTGCTTCTATCGAAATCAAGCGGATTTCTGACACCATCCGTGTACAGATCAATACAGCCAGGCCTGGCATCATCATTGGCAAGGGTGGTTCCGGTGTTCAGCAGATCAAGGGTTTAATCAAAGAGTATACTGGCATGACAGTTGACAAGATACTGGTTGATGTGATTGAGGTTAAGTATCCGGAAATCGTTTCTCAGCTTATTGCTGAAGGAATCGCCTTCCAGATTGAGAAGAGAATCTCTTTTCGCCGCGCTATGAGAAGGGCGGTCGATTCTTCTCTCAGGGCCGGAGCCGTTGGTGTTAAAATTCGGGTTTCCGGTCGGTTGGGCGGCAATGAGATTGCTCGTTCTGAATGGTATCTTGTCGGTAAACTGCCGCTGCAAACGTTAAGGGCTGACATTGATTACGGGTTTGCGGAAGCATTTACGGACTATGGTCAGATCGGCATTAAAGTGTGGGTCTACGCCAGCGATAAAGAGAAGGAACGGTTTAAGAAACAAGAGATTGGTAGTGAAGGAGAATAACCATGTTGATGCCGAAAAAGCTAAAACATCGCAAAGTTTTCAGAGGAAAACGCCGTGGTGTGGCAACCAAGGGAAATACTCTTGAATTTGGTAAATTCGGGTTGCAGGCAATGGAAAATGCCTGGATAACCGCCAGGCAAATTGAAGCCGGTCGTATTGCAATAAACCGATATGTTAAAAGGGGAGGTAAACTTTGGGTCCGTTTATTCCCCTATAAACCAGTATCTCAAAAACCCATTGAAGTTAGAATGGGAAAGGGAAAAGGAGATCCGGAGTTTTACGTTGATGTTGTAAGGCGTGGCCGGATTATTTATGAGTTGGAAGGGGTAGATGAGGTTACAGCCAAAGAAGCCATTCGTCTGGCTCAAATGAAATTCCCGATTCGGACCCGCTTCATAAAACGGTAATATGAG
The DNA here is from genome assembly GCA_965603235.1 of uncultured bacterium. GTDB lineage: Bacteria > Acidobacteriota > Aminicenantia > UBA2199 > UBA2199 > CBFDCH01. The sequence goes on from CBFDCH010000174.1 coordinate 4,498, forward strand.
GAGTGGATAGAATGAAGGCAAAAGAAATACGGTCCATGACTGTTGAGGAAATTGAGGGCAAACTGGATGAACTTAGTGACAAGTTATTCAAGCAGAAAATCCAGAAATCACTAGGGCAAGCAGATAATCTGTATAAACTCAGCCATACCAAAAAAGATATTGCCAGATTAAAGACAATTTTGACAGAGAAGAGGTTAAGCGATGGAAAACGCGGAAGTAAAGAACAAAAAGGTTAGTGTTGTTATGAAAGGAGTGGTTTTGTCGACCAAAACCGACAAAACTGTCACTGTCAATGTAGAGAGAATCTTTCAGCATCCTGTTTATAAAAAAATTGTAAGAAATAGAAAGAAATACCTGGCCCATGACGAAAAAAATCAGTGTAAGCCAGGGGATGTGGTGAAGATTAAATTGGTTCGTCCCATCAGCAAACGGAAAAAATGGCTGGTAATTGACATTGAAGCCTCTACTCAAGGTGCGGAGGTGCTAGAATGATTCAGATGCAAACCCGCTTAAAAGTGGCTGACAATTCCGGAGCCAAAGAGGTGATGTTTATTCGCGCATTGGGCGGCGGTGTTGGCAGAGTAGCCCATTTGGGTGATATTTTTTCCGGAACTGTAAAAGTTGCGGAACCCAATGCCAAGATAAAAAAGGGAGATGTTGTTCGTGCTGTTATCGTTCGGACCAGAAAAGAAGTTAGGAGGAAAGATGGTTCCTACATTCGTTTCTCGGATAATGCCGCAGTCATCATCGACAAGGCGGGTGAACCCCTTGGAACGCGAGTTTTCGGGCCTGTTGCCCGGGAATTGAGAGAGCGAAAGTTTATGAAAATAATATCCCTGGCGCCAGAGGTGATTTAAATGAAAAAAATTAAGTTGAAAAAGGGTGACTCCGTTGTGGTTAAAAGTGGGCGGCGGGACGACCAAGGAAAAATTGGCAAGATCATTAAATTACTGCCAGAAAAGAACAGGGTGGTTGTTGAAAAAGCCCGGATGGTTAAAGAGTATGTAAGACCAAATCCGCAAAAAAACATCCAGGGTGGAATTGTGGAGATCGAAGGTGGAATCCCGGTTTCGAATGTTATGTTTTATTGTAAAGAGTGTGAACAGGGTGTGCGGATTGGATATAAACTATCCGATAATACCAAACATCGAGTATGTAAAAAATGTGGTGTAGTGATTGATTAGGAGATCTATGATGGCCAGATTGTACGATAAATATAAAAATGAGATTAAAAGTAAACTTAAAACTAACTTGAAGCTACCGAACATCATGATGGTGCCGCGACTGGAAAAAATCGTGGTAAATTCCGGAGTCGGTGAAGCAACTCAAAACATCAAGGTCCTCGACAAAGTAATCGAGGAGCTCACTCAGGTTACGGGTCAAAAGCCGGCCCTG
>CBFDCH010000175.1:0-5884 GCA_965603235.1 uncultured bacterium
GGTCTGGAATTCTTAATAAAAAACAAAAAAGCAGTTAACAGGCCAAAAGACCTGGAGGACATCAAATATTTAAGCCAAAAGCTGAACAACTCCGATTAAATCAAATAAAGTATCTTTTCTTGACTCCGGGGGTGGTTTTTGACACAATGTGAAGAGGGAAATAAAACATGACCACTATTCTCCAGGCTGCGATTTTACTTGTCACACTTATCCTGTTGATCCTGCTACTGATTCAGAACCGAAAGTTAAAAAACCAATCCCACGATCAAATAATTAAACTTATCGAGGATTATCAGAACAGAGGTGAAAAACGGATCCTTGATGAGTTCTCACGCAGCCACGCCAACACCAACCATCTGTTTAAGGACCTGCGGGAAGAGTTGCAGCACTCAATTGGAAAATATTCCGATTCTCAGATGAAAAACATTCTGGAGGTCTCAAAAGTCCAGAACACCCAGTTTGAGCTGATTCGCAAATCTGTTGAGGAACGCCTGTTGCAGCTGCAAAAGGAAAACACCAAAAAACTCGAAGAGATGCGCAAAACCGTAGACGAACAACTCCACTCCACGCTGGAAAAACGATTGGCTGAAGCATTCCGCTTTGTCAGTGACCGGCTGGAAAAGGTTCACCAGGGGCTGGGTGACATGCAAAAGCTGGCAGCCGGTGTCGGGGATTTAAAAAAAGTGTTGAGCAATGTCAAGACCCGCGGCACCCTGGGAGAGATACAGCTCAAAAACCAGCTTGATTTCCTATTGACCCCCCAGCAATACGGGGAGAACGTGCACATTCGGGAAGGAACCAGTAATTTTGTCGAATTTGCCATCAAATTACCGGGCCGAATGGATAAGGACAAATCGGTCTGGCTGCCGGTGGATTCAAAATTTCCCCTGGATAAGTATGAGTCCCTGCTCAATGAGTATGAAAATGGCGACAAAGAGAGTATTGCTCAGGCCGGCAAGCAACTGGCCCAGGACATCAAAGGGTTTGCCAAGGATATTTCAAGCAAATATATTGATCCCCCCAATACCACAGACTTTGCACTGATGTACCTGCCGGTGGAGGGATTGTACGCGGAAGTGCTGCGCTACAGAGGCCTGTTTGAAATCCTGCAGCGGGAATTACGTGTGATACCGGTGGGGCCCACCACTCTGGCCGCCATTTTAAACAGCCTGCAGATGGGTTTCAGAACCCTGGCCATTGAAAAGCGGTCCAGTGAGGTGTGGGAACTACTGGCTGCCGTTAAAACCCAATTCGGCCGCTTCGGTGAGTTACTCGATAAAACCCAGAAAAAACTTAGCGAAGCCAGTAAATCCATTGAAACCGCATCCAAGACCACACGCAAGATTGAAGGTAAATTAAATGATGTTCAGGAGCTTCCCTCCGCTACTGCTAAAAAAGTTCTGGAATCAAAAAAATAGCTGTCGTTATTATTATGTTGCAAAATCAACGATTTTGCCTTACAATTGCCTTATGATTTTCAGCCGGTTCAGCCATTGTCTAGCCGATGCTCAATCAGAAACTTCAATATTTCGGAGGTAAAAGATGTCAAAAGAAATCTCTCGCCGTAGCTTTTTAAACCACAGCCTGGGCATTGGCTCCAGCCTGTTACTGATCAATAATTTTCCTGTTTTTTCCTTTGGCGGCCGGGCGGCCGGTATACCCATTATCATTACCGACCACACCAACACTACCGGCAAAAAGGCCATGCAAGCAGGCTGGGAAATACTGGCCAATGGCGGCAGCGCTGTGGATGCCATTGAAAAATCAACCAATATCATTGAGCTCGATCCGGAAGATACCAGCGTCGGCTATGGCGGACTTCCCAATGAAGAATGCGTGGTGCAGCTCGACGCCTCAATAATGGACGGCAAAACCTATAACGCGGGCGCGGTTGCCTGCCTGGAAAATATAAAAACACCGGCATCCATTGCCCGTTTGGTGATGGAGAAAACTGACCATGTAATGCTGGTGGGCCAAGGAGCCCTCAAATTCGCCAAAAAGTGGGGGTTTAAAGAAGAAAATCTGCTAACCGAAAAAGCAAGGAAAATTTGGGTAAGATGGAAAGAAAATTTAAATCAGAAGGACGACTGGGGGCCACCCGACCACCTGCGCCAAGAAAAATTGACCCTTTATCAAAAAGAAGTACCATTCACCCACGGCACCACCAACCACCTGGCTATTGATAAAAATGGTGATATAGCCGGCATCACATCCACCAGCGGCCTGGCCTGGAAAATTCCCGGTCGCGTGGGTGATTCACCCATCATTGGCGCCGGTCTTTACGTAGATAACGAGGTGGGTGCTGCCGGAGCAACGGGCAGAGGAGAGGATGTGATTAAATCATGCGCCTCCTTTTATATTGTTATGCGCATGAAACAGGGACGCTCCCCTCAACAGGCTTGTGAAGACGCCATGAGGATGATCGTGGATAAGTACAAAAAAATCAACAGCAATTTTTTCCCTAGTGAAAAATTTGTGGCCATAAATAAAAAGGGTGAATACGGCTGTTCCTTTTTAAGGGGAATACGGCCGGCAAAAATGTTGGTTGCCACTGAAAAGGGGATCCAGGTAGTCACCGGCAGTGTGGTATTCAAGAGGGATAGAAGAACCTGACCACCAATGGCCAAGTTCCCTATCAAGCATTTTTTTTACATATCCAATCTACTCAGTTTGCTGCGTATCGTACTCATCCTGCCCATTGTCTACCTGTTGAAGATAAATACATCGCAGGGGAATCTTCTGCTGATTGTCCTGACTGTTATCCTTATTGCTTCAGATTATTTTGACGGCTTCTTCAGCCGCAAGTTAAACCAGGTAACCGAACTGGGCAAGCTGCTGGATCCCCTGGCCGACAAAATTTCCATGGCAGTCATACTGGTGGCCCTGATCTTATTCAGAAAATTCCCCCTCTCCCTGGTTATCCTGTTGATTTACCGTGATTTGCTGATAATGGGTGCAGGTATTCTAATCGCCCGCCGGGGGCAGATCCCGGAATCCAATTGGTGGGGCAAAGTCAATACCACAGTGGTCTCATTTGCCGCCTTTTTTTTCATACTCAATCTGCGTAACCTGGTGTTCATGCTTTTCTTCTTTGCCAGCTATTTCACTATTATTATTTCTGCCGTTGCCTATTATGCATGGGGTGAGCATATGGTATTTCCCAAAAGGGGTCACAAGGTTGCAGCCCGGGTATTATTGATCCTGGCCACTCTGCTGGTATTATATTTCACCCTGCCCCTTGATTTTGATTTTTTCAGGGAACTCCTATCCCCCTGATTTACATCTCAAAATATCCTTTGTCCCCCCGCTGACAAATGGTTTTAAAAGAACAAAAGCGACATGTTTCCTCTTCCTCTGTGGGCTTAAAAGGGATATTGGGATCAAATATACTCTGGAAAATTTTTTTCAGGATTTTTTCATATTCAGGTAAAACTTCCATGGGCACCACTTCATCTTTATTTATTGTGGCGTATTTTATTTGGATGGGTGAGGCAAACTGCTTCAGCGGATATATACCCAGCCGGAAAGGTCCCTGGTGAACCTGTTCCCTGGAAACAAGGTACAGGTAAAACAAGAGCTGAAAGAGCTCTTTTGATTTGACTGCTATATCCTCGGTAAGGTCCTCAAGATTTTTTAAATTTAAGGATTTGATGCTGCCGGTTTTATAATCAATGATCCTGCATCCCGTTTCCAATCGATCCAACCGGTCAATAAATCCTTTTAATTCCACATCAACAGATTTCCCCTTAATACTAAAGGAGAAGGGAATTTTCTTGATAACTTTTTCCACAGCCAGGAGCGTGAACCCGGGATTCTCCAATTCTCCCCTGAAAAAATTTCTCAGCATAACCTTTAATACCTCAACAATAATCCGGTTCTTGCCCGTATCCAATTCAGTTATTTCAGTAATATCTGTAAATACCCTGGGTATCACCTGGTCCACCTGCGACAACAAATCCCCAAGCACCTTCGTACTCATCGTCTTATTAACATAGGGGCGATACATCCTCTCCAGAGTCTTGTGTACAATATTTCCAATAATCCGGCTGTCCGGGCTTTCATATATCTCATCATCCTCCCGTAGATTTAAAACATAGGAAAAATAGAATTGCACCGGACAGGACATAAAGCTATTCAGCGAAGATGCAGAAAACGACCTTTTCATTAATCGTTTGAGGTGGGTATCATGTTTGGGAATTACAAACGGTTCCTCCTTCCGGACCGAAAAGGAAAAATCATATATTGTCTCAATAACCTTAACATCAGAAGATTTTTTTGCCAGCTCAATAAAAATTTGATCTATGAAGCGGCTCTTTTCACCTTTGCCAATACCTCCGCCGGTATTTTCGGTATATAAAAGGTGGACCCCCTCACTCTCCTTAAGCAGGCGATAAAAATGATAGGCAACAATGGCGTCATGCTCCTGATACGTAGTCAGTCCCGAAGGTTCCCTTATATCGTTGGGAATAAAGGATTGAACACGTTTCCCCACCGGCAAAATCCCCTCATTGACTGAAAGAATATATATATGTTTAAAGTGCAAGGATTGGGTCTCCAGCATGCCCATAACCTGCAGTCCCTCCAGCGGTTCACCGGTGAAAGAGAGGCGCGTATTGGTTATTATATCCGAAAAGAGTTTCCAAAAAGTGGCAATTGTAAGCTTAAAATCAAATTTCTTCAATATGTCGACCAACTGGGAGAGGTGACGGTAAAAATGAAATACATATTCCATATCCAAAGTGAGCAGGGGACGTCCCTCCCGGACATAGTGATCCCTTAATACCTCTAAAAACCGCAAAAACTCCTGAATCAATTGAACCGGATCATAAAAATCCTGGAACAATCCATCGATTTCAGGAGCAATGGTGGGCTGGGTATCGCTGTAAAGCTGGTTTTTTTCTTTCAATTGTCGGATGTACCGGACAATGGGTGTGGTAAATAGGGGTCGTATATAAGGATGATTTAATACTTTGGTTATATCTTTGTGGTAAAAAGCGCCATTTTTTTTATTTTTTTGCAACAGGATCAGACCATTAAACAGACTAAAGACCGGTGTCTGGTTCAGGGGATACCCCATGGTCACATTAACCTTTCCCAACTCAGCAGGCAGGGAATTTAGGACCGGGAAAAGCAGGTTTTCATCAGGCAATACCACCACCACATCCTCCGGATCAATGTTCTTATCCAGAGCCTCTTGAAGCAGGACGCCCAGGACCTTTGCCTGGCTCACCTTGGTTGGTACACCATGGACATGAATTGTTTTGGCCCGCACCAGAGAATTCTCCAGCCACTGGATGTTATCACCCACCAGTCCTGATTCCCGGTTTTTACGAAAAAAGAATCCCGCCTCCTGATCTTCGTTATCCACAAAATAATTATCCATATCCCAGAACAACTCGGCCTGATTCCTCTCCTTCAAGGTTTTTATTATCTGTTCCTCTGCCCGGGTTAATGCATTAAATCCGCAAAAAATCACCTTTCCCCATTGCCAATTCCCCTGGGTAGGGAGGTGTTCCGCCACCTCCCGGTATATTAATCCTTCGTAAGCCTTAGCCTTGGCCTTAAGATCCCCGGTAAACTCTTGATAGAGTATTTCCAATTCCCCCCAGAATCCAATATACCGCTGATAAATATCACTCTTATCACCAAGATCAATTTTTTCAATTTCACTGTATTCCTTTAAATGACGAAACAATTGGTGGGTATCGACCAGGAATTTATCAATTTCGTCAAAATCCGCCAGTATCATTTTCCCCCACGGGTAAAAATCCTCAAAATCCCTGCGAAAATGGTTCACCTTTGAGGAATAAACCTGATAAAGCTCAAAAACCAGCTCAAGGGGTTCCGCGCACCTCAAGCCTGAAAGAGTACTTACAAACTCATT
>CBFDCH010000176.1:0-5881 GCA_965603235.1 uncultured bacterium
CGCCTCAGCAATGGTTAAACAGAGCCGCTTGTGCACCTCGTCCCTGCTTTTTCCCTGCTTTGAACTTGCACAGGATATTTGGTACACTTAGCGAATGGATGAGAGGCTGATATGAAAAAAAAGATTATTATGCTGACAGTATTATTATTGGTAGCCTGGGCCTGTGCGGGGCCGCACTATTTTGATCTCTATATCAAACCCAATAAAAATGAAACCACGGTGAAAATCAACAAAATTCTGCAGGTTAAAGATATTCGCACCAATGAAGCGTTCTGGCATCAGCGAATGGTTTATAGACAATCAGCCTATAAAGTTCGATTTTTTTCTTTTGAGCAATGGGTAAAAAGACCCGGGGAGTTGATAAAGGATACCATCATTCAATACTATAAGAACAGTTCACTTTTCACCCAGGTAATTGGCGAGGATTCTGCCATTGAAGCGGATATTGTGATGAGAATTATTATTGATTCTCTGGAGATGTTTTATGAAGAGAAACAGTGGTATGCCCACCTGGCCCTGGATATTGAATTTGTCGATGTAAAATCGGAAAAAACGTTTCTTACCCACTCCTTTGACCGAAGAATGAGAATAAAAGGTAAAAAACCCAAATATGTACCGGAAAAAATATCTATGATTCTGCAAGAAGAATTGATGAAAATTTTTGAAAAACTTAAACACCACAAACCGGCCGGGAAATAGCAGATTTACCCCAATGGGCGGAGAAATCAGTTTACATTTTAGAATTCCAAGGATAATATTGTCGGGCATTTTTCTGTTTTGCCTGGCTGGATTTAAAATGATGGCCCAGCCGGCGCCCCTGGTGGTTTTGCTCGAATCCCAGTTAAAACAGGGGATTCTGTATGATGCCTGGGTAGAATTTTCCGACAAAGGAATTACTTCGGCAGCGCAGCGCCAGGATCTGATAAAAAAGCTGGAGGAAAGGTTTAATGCCCGCGCCCTGGCCCGGCGTAAAATCAAAAGGACGTTTCCCGGGCTTTTTGATGAGAAGGATTTTCCTATGGCAGCCGCGTATCTACTGGCAGTGAAAAAAACCGGCGCCCGCATCCGCGTCCGCAGCCGGTGGCTCAACGGTATATCCATCTTGGCTAACAAAAATCAGATTCTGAAGGTCAAAAAATTAAAATTTGTAAAAGAGGTAACCGATTTTCACCAGCATACGCTCCGTTTGCAACAAAAATCCCCGATACGGACCGTGGAAAACTGGATCAATTTTATGGGCGCTCATATCGTCAAATCAGCCAATTGGGCCTTGACCGGCTGCACCAGGCCGGGTATACGGGCAAAGGAATTATCATCGCTGTTATTGATTGCGGTTTCCAGCTTTCCCATACCGCTTTCCATCATAAGGATAATCCGCTGCAGGTGATTGCCCAACGGGATTTTGTTGAAAATGATCGGGATATTATTCCCAGGAAAGGAATCCATACTTCACATTATAACCATGGCACCAGTGTACTGGGTATTGTGGCGGCATATGCTCCCCATGAGCTGATAGGTTCCGCTTACGGCGCCAAGTTTATCCTGTGCAACGTTGAGGATGGCGAAAGAGAATATTATCTTGAAGAAAAATGGTTTGTGGCGGCGCTGGAATTCGCTGAAGCCCATGGTGCGGATGTGCTGACCACTTCCCTTGTTTTATATGAAGGCTACTCTCAGAAGCATACTGACGGAAAAACATCGGTCATGACCCGGGGTTTGAATATGGCCACTGGCAACGGTGTGATCTGCCTTTCAGGATCGGGTAACCATGGTCACGACCAGGACCCTTCCCGTTCTCACCTCATGCCTCCCGGTGATGCCATGGACGTGATTTCAGTTGGCGCAGTGGATCGCCACGGTACGATTGCCCGCTTTAGCTCGGATGGGCCCACTGTTGATGGACGCGTCAAACCCGAGGTGCTGGCCATGGGTTTTGGAACGGCCACCATTTCTCTGGCAGACAGCAGGGGTTATTACCGGGGAGCCGGGACTTCGGTAGCCATACCGGTGATGGCCGGGGCAGTGGCCTGCCTGCTTCAGTCTCATCCCCAATGGACGGTGCGGCAATTGCGCCAGGCGTTATTCCGCTCCGGTGATTTTTACCGACGGTATATTAAACCGGATCCCCTTAATATCCATGGCTACGGCATCCCCGACGTATTTCTCGCTGCTGGTTTGGAAAGGGATTTAAAATAAAATATAATGGGAATGCTTGTGAAATCCAAATATATATTTATTATTTTATTGTTGTCTATCATAACCGCCGGTTTGGTGGTTACGCAAAGATGCAACGTTCAACAACCGGAAACCACCATCCGCAATGCCGGTAAATCAATTGTTACCTACCGGATCATTGAGGAGGGATCATCCCTGGTAGCCCCGGAAAAAACGTTGAGGATTGGAGAAATACACCGGTATCAAGGCGGGAAAAAATATACATTGACCTATCAAAGCGCTGGTGAATCCATATCATGGGAAATGGAGCTGGATACACCTTACGTATTTAGACCTGACGAAAATGATATGCTCCAGATATACCCGGGTTCGCACAGCAGGAGCGACGCTGAAGATCTGGCCCCATATGTTGCCACGCCCATGGAAGTTGTTGAAAAAATGCTGGCCATGGTTAAAATAGAGGAAAAGGATGTACTCTACGACCTGGGCTGTGGTGATGGACGTATTGTCATTGCAGCTGCCCGGAAGTACAAAGTTAGAGGAGTTGGTATTGATATTGATCCGCGGCGTATCCTGGAGTGTAAGGAAAACGCCCGCATAGCCGGCGTAAAAGACAGGGTCACTTTTATTGAGCGAGATGTCTTAAAGGTAGATATTTCCACTGCCACGGTGGTAACCACTTATCTTTTACCGGAGTCCAATGAGTTATTGCGCCCCAAACTTGAAAGTCAGCTCAAATCCGGCACCCCTGTCATTACTCACAACTACCCCATACCCGGATGGGAAGCCAAGGAACGTGATTACGTATCGTGTAAGGATAAAGAGGGAGAAATCCACACCATATACCTGTATTATCGATAACCTGGGGATATACCATAATAATTGCTCTGCAGGACAACGTTATAAAGCCCCGTCCCTCTTTTATTCTATTTATCAGAACCAGTAATTATTTTCCGAATTATGGCGCTCATTTCTTCAAATCTATACGGCTTGGATATTGCGCCCGCAAATCCATATTTTTTATAGTTTGCTATAACCGGGTCAGTGGAATATCCGCTGGAGACTATGGCTTTAACCTTGGCATCAATTTTCATGATTTCTTTAATAGTGTGCTCACCACTCATGCTGCCAGGAACGATTAAATCCAAAACAACAACATCAAAAGGTTGCTTTCGTTGTTTGGCTTTTCTGAAGAGTTCAATTGTTTTGGCGCCATCTTTCGCTGTTTCAACAGTATAACCGATATCCTGCAAAAGTTTACTGGTTGATTTCAGTATCATTTCTTCGTCATCCATTAACAGAATTTTCCCCTGACCTGCGACCATTTTTGCTCTTTCTTTCTTCTTCTTTTCCGTTGTATTCTCAGTTGCGGGTAAATAAACATGAAAGGTTGTTCCATTCTCTGACTCTGAATCCACCATGATCAAGCCGTTATGGTTTTTTATTATTGAATAAGCAGTTGAAAGGCCCAATCCGACCCCTTTGGGTTTTGTTGTGAAGAATGGGTCAAATATCTTAGCAATGTGGTCTTCGGGTATGCCGGCCCCATAGTCTTTGACCATGATCCTGACGTATCTACCCTCTTCAAGCGGAAGCCGTTCCTTTGAGCCAACCTGGATGTTTTTTACTTTTATTTGAATGGTTCCACCTTTGGCGGATGCCTGTTTGGCATTGATAACCAAGTTCTGGATTACTTGACTGATTTGCCCCTCATCAATTTCAACGGTCCAGAGATTCTTTGGAATTGAGTAATCGCAATTGATGTCCGAACCGCTTAAGGTGAAGCCGGATGTATCCTTGAGCAGTTCACCGATGGATGCATGCTGCTTGACAGGCGCTCCGCCTCTGGAGAAAGTAAGCAATTGCTGGGTTAAATCTTTGGCCAGAGACACGGCCTTCTCCACCTCATTTAACATATCCAATGCTTTGTCTTTTTCTCCGGCATATAACTTTGCCAGACTATTATAACCCATGATTGCGGCCAGAATGTTATTGAAATCATGGGCAATGCCGCCAGCGAGAAAGCCGAGTGATTCCAGTTTCTGGGACTTTAACAATTCTTTCTCCATCATATTGCGTTGGGTGACGTCCAGGGCAGTATGTACAGCACCGACTAATTTACCCTGCATATTGTGCATAGGTGATACCGTGATCAGGAAGTCACCACCCAGATGATCTTCATGAATTTCCCAGGTATGTTCCTGCTCATCCTTCAACATCCTCATATGGGGACAATTATCCGGAGGTTTTTTAAGACCGTGGACAATTTCATAGCACTTCTTGCCAATCGCTTCCTGGAGAGTAATGCCAATCCTTTCTGCCATGGCACGGTTCATTCGGAGGATATTGAATTTTTCATCTAAAATCGAAATGAGTTCAGGGATACTATCAAAGGTCCGTTCCCACTCCTGCTTGGCACGAATTATGACTTCAGCTGTGTGCTTGCGCTCACCTATGTCTTCAAGAATCCCGTCAAAATGAAGGATCTTTCCCTTTTCGTCAGTGACTGCTTTGACATGGAGTGAACTCCAAAAAATCGAGCCATCCTTGCGCTTCATTTGGGTCTCAAAGCCGGTCACCTTGCTCTCAACTTTTAATCGTTCAATAAGCTCTTTTCTCTGCTGGGGAACAAGATAGAATTTATATGAGGATTTGGTCAAGAATTCTGCTTCAGATCCATAGCCGAATAACTTTATCATGGCCGGATTGGCTGACAGAATTTTCCCTGTTACCGTTGTTCGATAAACACCTATCGGGATATTTTCTTGAAGGGTTCTAAACCGCTGCTCCGACTCCTGCAATGCTTTTTCTGCTTTTTTACGTCCCGTGACGTCACGAAGGGTTACCTGGACCCATGCTTTCTTTCCTGTGTGTCTAATCAAACGGGGGTTGGCTTCCATGGATAACAGGCTTTTATCCTTGCGCATTATGGTCAGGCCAAATGGTGGACGTTTTTTGCCCATCATAACCAGTACAAACTCCTTCAATGCTTTTTGCTTGGATTCTTTTGTCAGGATATTGACTTTAGTAAAATGTTTGCCGAGAACCTCTTCTTTTAAGAATCCACTCAAATGCTCGGCTGTGGGATTGAAGGATAGAAAATTACCGAGATTATCCAGGGAAATCATTGGATCCGGAGATTCCTGCACCAATTTAGAATATTTATGCTCACTTTCCTGCAGCGCTATTATTGTTGTTTCTAATTCAGATCGAGATAATTTAAGATAATAATTCTTATCTTCTAATTCCCGCATAATATCAGAGAGTGCGATCGATTTTTTAATAAGATTTACATTCTCACTTCTAAGCTGGGATCGAGTCAATTCGAGCTCGTAATTCATGTCCTCCAACTCTCTTCTGACATCGGAAAGTTCGATCGATCTCTTAACCAGGTTTATATTCTGGTTTCTCAGGGTCCTTTGCTTTTCCAAAAGCTCTTTTTCGATCTGCTTAAGCCTGGAGGATTCCTGTTGCAGATTTTGAATCTTTACCTGCAACTCTTTATAACTCGGTTTATTCATGGTCGTGGTCCCATATAATCTCTGCTAAACTCCCAAAACCCACAGCACCACCGTTTCGTTATGAAATTTAGTGACAGCCAGTTCTTTTTCCGTTTTATCTATAGGGCCGATCTCACCGTATGTGTAAAATCCAATAAGAGGAACCTCTTCTCCCAGAATCGCCTTGACAGCAATTACTTCTTCCT
>CBFDCH010000177.1:0-5875 GCA_965603235.1 uncultured bacterium
TTGGAGCCGGTATTCGGAGGTTCGAATCCTCCCACCCCAGTATAAATTAAGACCATGGATAAGACAAAATATTTAATATTTTCGGGATCATCAAACCCGGCTCTGGCCGAGAAGGTGGTTAAGTATCTAAAAAAAGATCTGGGAAAATCGTCGCTGGGTATTTTTTCTGATGGAGAAATCCGTTTTCAGAGTCACGAAAATGTCCGGGGCGCAGATGTATTCATCATTCAATCCCTCACTGAGGATATCAATTTTCATATCATGGAACTTCTATTGATGGCTGATGCCTTTAAGCGGGCCTCTGCCAGAAGAATTACCGCTGTTGTCAGTTATTATGCTTATGCCAGGCAGGATCGAAAGGATCGTCCCAGAGTAGCAATTTCTGCCAAGCTCATCGCCGACTTACTGGAAACTTCCGGATTTTCCCGTGTTTTATCCATTGATCTCCATGCCAATCAGATTCAGGGATTTTTCAATGTCCCGGTGGATAACCTGATGGCCCTGCCGATATTCAGCAACCATGTCAAAAAAATGAAATTAAAGGATGTGGTTGTGGTCTCTCCCGATGCTGGAGGAGTTGAAAGGGCAAGACTATTTCAACAACAGATTGGTGCTGGATTGGCCATTGCCGATAAGAGGAGAACTGCACACAATGTTGCTAAGACCATGCATATTATCGGAGATGTAAAGGATAAGAATGCCATTATTGTAGATGATATTATTGATACTGCCGGAACCCTGACCGAAACCGTCAAGGCACTTAAAAAGAACGGGGTAAAGAGGATTTTTTCAGCTTGCACTCATGGTATTCTCTCCGGGAAAGCCATAGAGAGAATTAACAATTCTGAGTTGGAACAGATATTTATTTCCGATACTGTGCCCCTGTCAGGTGAGAAAACCAGTTGCCCGAAAATTGTGGTTTTATCGGTAGCAAAGTTGTTTGCAGAAGCTATAGATAGTATTCATAAAGAAACATCAGTTTCAAAATTGTTTGTATAAAGAGGTGAAAAATGGAAAACTTCATAGAGATTAAAGCAGAATCTAGAACGGAGTTAGGGAAAAAATTAGCAAAAAAAATAAGAAGGGAAGGGAAGTTGCCTGCCATTATTTATGGGGGCGAAAAGGAAACAATTCCTATCACTATTGCCGTTGCTGATATAAGGCAGATCATGAAGTCGGAGATGAAAGAGAATACAGTACTGAGAATACACCGGGATGAAGTTCTGGTGGATGCCATGTTGAAGGAGATTCAATACGATTATCTCTCCGAGAAAATCATCCATGCTGACTTTATTCGTGTTGATTTGAGTAAACCGGTTACCGTTTCTGTACCGGTCGTGTGTCACGGTGAACCTATTGGTATCAGGATGGAAGAGGGAATATTTGATTTTGTTAACAGGGAGGTGAAAATCACCTGCCTGGCTTCACAAATTCCCGCTTCCATTGAACTGGATGTTACCGAATTGCATGCCGGTCATTCCATCAAAGCGGAAGCCCTGGCTGTTGCTGAGGGGATAACAATCGCGTCTGACCTGCAAACTGTAATTTGTGCTGTGACTGTTCGTGGTGCAGCTGAAGAAGAAGTTATTGAAGAGGAATTGGAAGAAGCTGAAGAGGGTGCTGAAGGTGAAGAGAAGACTGAGGGTGCTGAAGCCAAGCCCGGAGAAAAGTCTGAAGCCAAGCCTGGAGAAAAGTCTGAAGCCAAGCCCGGAGAAAAGCCTGAAGCCAAACCAGAAAAAAAGCAAGACAAATAAATGTGACTCCTTGCTTCCTGAAAGGGAGGCTGGATAAACCATAAGGAGATAAAATGAAAAGAAAGTATGAAATTGGATTTATTATTAATCCAGAAGCAACTGAAGAAGATGTCAAAAAAGTAGTTGACAACGTTAGTCAAATTATCAAAAAAGACAAAGGGATTGTTGAAAACGTTGATGAGTGGGGCCGGAAGAAATTGGCCTATCCGATTAAAAAACACTCTGAAGGAATCTATGTTTTTATCAATACCGAAGGTGGGGGTTCTACCTATGCCAAGGTGGAACGGCGCTTGAAGCTCAGCGAGCAGGTGATGCGTTTTATTATTTTAAGAATTGATGACAGATTGAGAAAAGCGAACCGACTGTCAAAAAAATGGCAGCGTCAGGAAAAATTTGCCAAGAAATCAGCACCGCCCGTGCCTAAACCAGCGGTAGATGATGTACCTGCGGTTGAGAAAAAGGATGAAAAGGAGGACCACGATGAGACGAAGTGATTCAAGCCGCCCACACAGATCCCAGAAAAAGTATTATTTCAGTCGTTCAAAACATTGTACTTTTTGCAGGGATAAGGTAAAATTTATTGACTTTAAAAATCATAAAGCACTGGAGAGGTATATCTTGGAAACTGGGAAAATCATCCCTGCCAGGGTTTCAGGTACATGTGCATACCATCAAAAGCAACTATCCAAAGCCATAAAGCGGGCCAGACATATGGCCTTCTTAAGATTTGTTGAGTCACAGAGGGATTAACATGAAGGTCATTTTAAATTCAGATATTGAGACATTGGGTAAGGTTGGGGATGTGGTGGAAGTAAAACCTGGTTTTGCCAGAAATTGCCTGTTTCCGCAACAATTGGCGCTACAAGTGAATAAACATAACCTGGAGATAATTGAGTTTAAGAAGAAAAAGATACAAAAGAAACTTGAACTGGAAAAACTTTCTGCCATTGAGCAGAAGGAGAAACTCGAAGAATTGACCATAACGATTGAGAAAAAAGCTGGAGAGAATGATGTATTGTTTGGTTCTGTCACCGTTATGGAGATTGAGAAAAAGCTAGAAGAGCTGGGATTAAAGATAGAGAGAAAAAAATTCCATCTAGCGGAACCAATCAAACGTTTGGGAAATTATTCCTGTAAAGTCAAATTGTTCGATGAAGTTGAAGCTGAGATTAAAATTGAGGTTGTGGGTCAGGAAGAAGAAGAATCAGATAAAAAGTGACTGCCACTTCAGATCTGATAAAGGCATTACCCCATGATGAATTTGCTGAACGGGCAATTCTGGGGGCAATGCTCATTAACAATAAATATTCAAATATTGTTTTTTCAAAAATTGATTCTGAGGATTTTTATCGGGATTCTCACAAAACCATTGCCCAGGCAATAAAACGACTGGTCGAAAAAGGCAAACCTGCTGATACCGTTACCATTTGCGGTTATCTGGAAAAAGGCAAAGAACTGAAATTTGTCGGGGGATACGACTATTTAAATTCATTAATAGATGGCATTCCGGATAACATAAACATTGAGGAGTATGTGGATACGGTTAAAGACCGCTCAGCATTAAGGAAAATCATTGTTGCCTCCCTGGGAGTGGTCCAAAAAGGGGTTGACCATCAGGCGGACACGACTGCCATTCTCAGCGAGTTGCAGGAAGATATTATTAAAATTTCCGACCAGAGAGATAAGGAGGGATTTCATTCATCCAAAGAGTTGGTCCCGGACGCCATGAAATTGATAGAGAATATTCAAAAACATGGTGATAGTGGTGGTTTAAAAACCGGTTACTATGAGTTGGATAATATCACTTCCGGATTTCAAAAGGGAGATTTGATTGTTATTGCTGCCCGGCCTTCTATGGGGAAAACAGCCCTGGCCCTTAATATCGCTTCCCGTATGGCGTTGAAAGAAGGTAAAGCGGTCGGTTTTTTCTCCCTGGAAATGTCTAAGATGCAAATCATGATGAGGCTCGTTGCCCTTACCTCGAATATAAGCATGAGTGCTGTCCGGACCGGTAAACCCCGTTTTAGTCAGCAGGAGTGGGGGCGGTTGGAGCTGGAGGCCGGAGCGCTGGAAAAGGCTGGATTGTTTATCGATGATTCCGCCTCCCTCTCAATAATTGAGATGAAAACCAGAGCCCGGCGTTTGCTGAACGAGCACAATCTTGATGTGATTTTTGTGGATTATCTGCAATTGATGAAGGTGACTGGTGATTTGTTGAGAAAAAATGATTCCCGCGCGCAGGAGGTAGCAACCATCACAGCTTCATTAAAGGCGCTGGCCAAGGAGTTGGCAATCCCTGTGGTTGCTTTGGCGCAATTAAACAGGGCGCCCGAACAGCGGGGAGTCAGGTCTGAAAGGGGCCTGAAATACCAGCTCTCCGATTTGAAGGAAAGTGGTGCCATAGAACAAGATGCAGATGTAGTTATCTTTTTACACCGGGAAGAACAGGTGGATCGTGATACAGAAAGAAAAGGGGAGGCTGATCTGATTGTAGCCAAACAGCGCAACGGGCCAACTGGCACCATTAATTTGGCATTCATTGATAAAAGTACGCGGTTTGAAAACATCGGTTTTATGGACAAGGATCATTCGTGATTAAATTTCGCCGGAAGCTGAATCGAGTTATTGCTATTGTCGGCGAAATTGTGATTCTGTTCTGGGAATCCATAAAATTTATTTTTCAAAAACCCTTCAACTTTAAATTGGTGATCAACCATCTCTATTCCGATGGTGTACGTTCCATCCCGGTAATCTTTTTAACTTCGGTTTTTACAGGAGGCGTATTGGCACTCCAGAGTTTTTATGGCCTGCAGAGGTTCGGAGCCGAACTTTTCACCGGCTCACTGGTGGGAGTCAGCCTTACCAAAGAGCTGATCCCGGTTTTAACCGGATTGATGCTGGCGGGGCGCGTGGGCGCAGCCTATAGTGCCGAGATTGGTACCATGAGAGTATCGGAACAGATTGATGCCCTGTTTACCTTTGGTATAAATCCGGTTAAACATCTGGTGAGTCCCAGGGTTGTGGCCATGATGATCATGCTGCCCACAATGACCCTGATTGGTGATTTTGTTGGTGTCATGGGGGGAAAACTGGTGGCAGATGTTATCTGTCAGCAGAACCCGGTGGTTTTTGAATGGCAATTGTTGTCCCATCTGGAAATGTGGGATATTATCTCCGGATTAATAAAATCGGTCTCTTTCGGCCTGACCATTGCTGTGATTGGCAGTTATTTTGGATTGAATACCAAAGGCGGAGCCGAAGGTGTGGGTCGTGCTACCACCACAGCTGTGGTGGTAACTTCCATTATTATTTTAATATCTGATTTTTTCTGGAGTAAAATTTTACCCTTTACACTCAGATGATTCGTTTGGATAATTTATATAAATCTTTTGCTGAGAAGCAGGTACTGGATAATCTGAATCTGGATATTCACAAAGGGGAGGCCCTGACCATTATTGGCGGTAGCGGTAGCGGCAAAAGCGTTTTGATCAAGCATATCATAGGCCTGATAAAACCCGATTCTGGAAAAATATTGATTGAAGGTGTGGATATTACACAATTAAAAGAGAAGAAACTCTTCAAAATCATTGCAAAATTTGGTATGGTATTTCAGGGCGGTGCACTTTTTGATTCTTTGACCGTATATGAGAATGTTGCTTTTGGTATAATGGATAAGGATAAGATGATCAGCGATCAAATTGATGATATTGTGGAGCAGAGCCTGCTGAAGGTTGGACTCCCCAATGTCTCTCACATGATGCCCGCGGATTTGAGTGGCGGGATGAAAAAGAGAGTCTCCATTGCCCGCGCTATTGCCAAGAATCCCTGCATTGTGATGTATGATGAACCCACTACCGGGCTAGACCCAATCATGGCGGATGTGATCAATGATTTAATCATCAAAGTGAACGAGTCAAGTGAGATTACATCTATTGTGATCACTCATGATATGGTTAGCGCTTACAAAGTGTCAGACCGTATTGCCATGCTTTATGAGGGCAAAATAGTGGAAACCGGATCAGCCAAAGAAATAAAAGAGTCGGGCAATCCCATTGTCCGTCAATTTATTGAAGGCAAATCTGAAGGTCCTATCAAGCTAAGATAAATGAAAAACAAACAAC
>CBFDCH010000178.1:0-5860 GCA_965603235.1 uncultured bacterium
ACTACCCTAATCCTTTATGGCTCAGTGGATAAGTCAAAATTCACTGATCAAAATATCACCCTTCGTTTAAATGGTGAAATGCTGGATGAATTTTTACCAAGAGAAGCACTCTTTTTTAAAGAGTATAAAATAAATCAATCAGGAAATTTTGAAGAAAATCAATTAATATTAGAAATTGAATCCAATAAAACATTCAGGCCTTCTGCCATTGATAAAACATCCTCTGACAACCGAGATTTGGGGATACAGATATTCAGGCTCTTCTGGAACCATATCTAAAAGTCGGAATCTAAGGAAGGAAGGGGTCAAGTCTTTGCTTGACTCATTGGACGTTACGTGATATACCGAGAAGGGGTCAAGTCTTTGCTTGACTCATGAAGCGTTACGTGATATAACCATTGCATGGCACGTCCTTTGAGAATTCAGTACCCTGGAGCCTGGTACCATGTGATGAACCGGGGGCGTCGTCGCGAGAGCATATTCAATGATAAGGACGATTTTAGTTCTTTTCTGAAGTTGATCAAAGATTCCTCCCTTATGTTTACTGTTCACATTGCAGGTTATTGCCTGATGAGAAACCACTACCACATATTGCTGCAAACCCCCAATGCCAATTTATCCAGGATCATGCGTCATATTGATGGCATCTATACTCAACAGTTTAATCGGAAATATAATCTTGATGGCCCCCTATTTAGGGGACGATATCAATCAATTCTGATTGAAGAGGATAACCATTTATTGGAGATTTTACGCTATGTTCACCGTAATCCGCTGAAAGCGGGACTTGAGAAAAAGTTGGGAGAATATCCTTGGTCCAGCTATCTGGGGTACCTTTCAGATTCATCTGATTGGGATTGGCTGTATAGTAGTTTTATACTTTCTATGTATGGCAATTCTAAAATAGAGGCCAGGCGTGAATATATTGATTTTATGGCCAAAGAATCTTCTAAAGAAGTCAAAGCATTGTTTAAGGCGAGTAAACGCCCGGTTATATATGGCAGCGATGGATTTAAAGAGAAGGTTAAGAAATTGTTTTCGAATCAAAAAGTCGTATCAGAAATACCTGAGAGCAAGGTTTTGGTTTATGAAACAGAGCTGATAATTGGTAGCGTATGTAACTATTACAAAATAAGTCAAGATGAACTGTTGATTACCAGAAGGGGATTCACCAATGAAGCACGCAATATGGCGGTATTTCTGATCCGGCGACTCAGAGGGGAGACGTTGGATAATATTGCGAAGTATTTTAAGATTAAGAAGTACAGTACAGTCAGCAGCATTGTAACTCGCTTCCAACAGTTACTGGATGGAGATCAAAAATTAAGGAAGAAACGTGACGAGATTTTGTCTTTGCTTAAGGGGAGTTGAGTCAAGCAAAGACTTGACCCCATTCCCTTTTTTTTTGAGATCATTTTTCGAAACGTTTGAATTTGAGTTGAAAAAAAATTTTTTATAATTTAGAATTTAAATGAGGTCCTTTGGAGAGTTCGTACAAAAAGAATGTATTTCATATCGAAAGGAAATAAATGATTTCTAAACAAGAGGTTTTTCTATGTCATTCTTCTCTAATTCTTTTTTTGTTTCTTTAGAAAAAGCTTTACCAGGACAATACCAAACGATTTTCACAGAGGAGACTCTGAAACATTTTGAGTATCTATTTAATGTTCTTAAAGACGAAGGTAAATTGGATGAGAGTTTGAAAAATGATTATATAGCAAATATGCAAGCTGTCTATCTACAATTACTTAGTATTTCGATAACCAAGACTCAAAACCATCAAGTTGCACTTCAAGCAAAAACTTTGGGTAATCAGTACCTTGAATCTTGGGATCAATCACATTTAATTGGGCTAAAAACATCTTATAATAAGGCCTTTGGTTCATCTTCGGATGATGGAGTTTTAGCCATGGCTGAGGCCTTCTGCAATCAACTAATTGGAAATATTCCCAATAGTGAAGTGCTAAATAAAGTGAGTATGTTTTTCTATGCCATTCTTGAAGGAATGCTGATGAAAATAGAGAAAGTTAAGTTGGTTTAATGGTTTGTGGAAATTCTGAAGCAGACATGTAATCGTTATATAGTTTAATTGCCTTATGGGTAATATCAAGTTTTTTTATATTAGGAATAATTCTAGTTTTTAACTCATTCTTTGTCGGTAATGGCGCAGACACTGCCAACGGAGAATGCCCGCTTCTTGCATTTTCCTTTTGGATCTCATTCAAGATTTTTTTTCAGAATCACTGCAATGTGATATTTATTGTATATTTTGATAGAATATTTACTGTAGGAGATGGAAATGAAGAAAAAGATTGGCTTGGGGATTCTGGGTATTGTTATGATTTTAATGGCCATTATTTTGGTAAATACCTTTACGTATCACTCCAAACAGTTTGTGGTTGATGCAGTCAATTTAAAAGCTGTAGATGAGGTAAAGGCAAGTAAACACCTTTCAGATCTGATTACCTTTCGGACCATATCCAGTAAGGATATTCAAAAAATTGATTATGAGCAGTTCCTGGCTTTGCATAAATACCTGGAGGACAATTTCCCCTTGACTCATCAGCATATGCACAGGGAGCTGGTCAATCAATACAGTCTCCTTTATACCTTAAAAGGATCAGAATCCTCATTAAAGCCCATTTTATTCATGGCCCATCAGGATGTGGTACCCATTGAACCGGGCACTGAGAAGGAATGGACCCATCCTCCCTTCTCCGGCCAAATTGCAGATGGTTTCGTCTGGGGCCGGGGTTCGATGGACGTTAAATGCGGGATTACCGGGGCTCTAGAGGCAATGGAAATCCTGCTGGAATCCGGATTCCAACCAAAGAGGACTATTTATTTAGCGTTTGGACAAGATGAGGAAGTGGGAGGGATTAATGGAGCGGCCAAAATTGCAGAGTTAATAAAATCCAGAGGAATTCGACTGGAAATGGTGTTGGATGAAGGCGGCATTATCATGGAGGATGACACACTCGGCTTTTCCAGATCAATGGCTCTGATCGGTATTGCCGAGAAGGGGTATGCCAGCCTTGAATTAAGTATAACAACATCGGGAGGGCACTCATCCATGCCTCCGGATAACACCTCTATCGGTTTGTTAAGCAGTGCGATTCACCGGCTGGAGAAAAATCCATTTCCCGAGAAATTTGCCGGAGCCACCAAAATTATGTTCGATTATCTTGGGCCTGAAATGAATTTTTTTAAAAAAATGCTTATTGCCAATCATTGGCTCTTTAAACCGTTCATTGCCAAGTTCTTTTTAGCAACACCTGAGGGTGCGGCAATGATCCGTACCACTACTGCAGCAACTATTTTTAATTCAGGAATAAAAGATAATGTTATCCCTCAAAAAGCCAGGGCAGTGGTTAATTTCAGAATTCTCCCGGGAGAAACCCCGCAAACAGTCAAACAATACGTTCAAAAAATCATTGATGATCCGAAGATTGAATTAAGGATATTGGGATTTAACAAAGAACCATCCCCCATATCCAATACCAGATGCCAGGCATTCGATGTTTTATGCAAAAGTATTAAACAACAAAGCCCGGAGGTATTAATTGTTCCATATCTGGTGATGGGGGCTACTGATGCCAGGTACTTTTATGAATTAACCGATAATGTATACAGGTACCTTGCCTTACCGCTGGTGAAAGGTGATATCAGCAGGGTTCATGGAACTGATGAACGGATAAATATAAAAGATTATGTCGGCTACATCCAGTTTCTCATCCAGGTAATTGAAAATTTTAACACCTAAGACTGATTGTTAGTGTGCTGGGTCCATCATCTTTGGACTGATCTTACAGCTTTTGTAATTCCAGGTGGAAGTTTACTGTCTGGCCGGCGATTACTTCCACCTGGCCGGTAGCATCTTTGAAATTTTTCTTTTTCAGGGTAATGGTGTGAGTGCCGGCAGTGATATTGGTCAGTGTATCTGGTGTAACGTGACCCGAATCCTGCCCATCCAGATATATTGTGGCTCCTGATGGTTTGGAGGTTATATTAATGCTGCCCAGATTGGAGGTGGCGGAGGCGGTCAAGTTGTGAGAGGTATTCATGGTAATGGTCCCACTTGAACTGACTGTTTTCCCGTCCAGCTTTACCTTCAGATTGGTATATCCGCTCTCAAGTTTATAATTGTAATTAACCTTGGCGCCTTTTCCATACTTGTGAGTCCCCTTATTGGGAGTGCCGCTAACCCCATCGCCTTTATCTACGGTTAACACCATTTGATCATCACTGGTGCTGGCCGTGGCATTCAGCGTATGATCCCGATCCATGGTAATGGAACCACTGTTACTGACCGGCTGTCCGTCCAACTTTACCACCAGGTCAGTATATCCACTTTTTACGGTGTAATTGTAATTTACCCTATCACCAATCGAGTGGGTGGATATACCGCTGGTTGGAGATCCTTGAACACCATTCCCTTTGTTGACCGTTAAGCTTACCTTCCCGCTGGTGGGTACAGCTGAGGCGTGCAGGGTGTGGGCTCTATCCATTGTAATGGTGCCTTTGGGACCCACCTTGGTACCATCCAGCTTTACCAGTAAATCTTTATAATCATTCTTCAATTTATAGTCGTAGGAAACCGTTTGATTTTCATTGTATGTATAACTTCCGGTTCCGGGATTTCCATCAATCCCGTTTCCCACAATAACCAGCAATGCGTGTTGTGGCCCTAGATCACCCACGGCAACGGCTTCCAGCTTGTGATTTTTGTCCATTTTTATGATGCCACTGGCATTAATTTCCTGACCGTCCAGTTTAACGGTCAGGTTGGTATATCCTTGCTGGGCGACGAAGTTGTAGATAACGGTCTCATTCTTATTGTATGAGGTACTTCCGCTGGCCGGACTGCCGCCTACCCCCTCTCCCCATGTTGTGGTCAGGTTAAATTTCGGTTTTTTCAAAACAAGGAAATAGAGGAGGGCACCCAAAACAATGATACCGCCGACAACAATCAACCAGGGAAACTTTTTCTTCTTTTTGGTCCCCGGTTTTTCGATAACGCCATTCCTGGGAACATCCTTCAACCTAAGTTCAATTTCTTTGATCCCACCATCATCTGTCAGCAGCAGATCCTCTTGAAATGCCTCAAAACCCTCTTTCATCACCTTAATATTGTTTTCCCCTTTAAAAACCTTTACTTCCAAAAATTTTCCTTCCCCGGTTTGAAATCCATTAAGATAAAGAATTCCACCGCCCGCGATTTTAAAAATCGTTGTTATTACATCTGTTTTTTGAATATTTTCCGCTAACGTTATGAATTTAGGACTATATTCAGCCGCGCTTAACACCAGGTCAGGCTTTATTTTAAGGGCGTCTTTGATGAATTTTTCAGAATTTTTGTTGTCTCCGAGGGTTAAATGAACCAGGGCAAGGATAATATTGGCATCCACCAGGTCATCCTTTACCCGGAGAAAGCGGACAGCCACTGATAATTTTTCAATGGCCTCGTTATATTCACCATTGAGGTAGGCCTCTTTTCCCTCTTTTAGCATTGCCTCAATATCAGTGTCCTGCTGAGAATAGGCTGGCTGCATCAACATGAAAGTGAAACATATTATGGTTAAGATTGCCGTGAGTGATCTCATTTTATACCCATCATTGTAAACACCACTTTAACGATGGCTTCTTTGCGGTAACATTGAATTTTTGAGATGTATTATTTTCAGGCAATATGTAAAAATTATTAGAGGTGAGAGGAAATGGTAAATTTGACAAACGATGAGTCGGGTAGTGTGGAATATTCGTGAACATTTATTTGCACCAAGAATCATGATAACCAACCCAAATTTTTTTTTCAAGTCAAATTTTTAATTCTCAATATACAAACCTGGATTTAATTTAA
>CBFDCH010000179.1:0-5830 GCA_965603235.1 uncultured bacterium
CCCTGGCCTTAATCCATCACCTAGCCATTGGCAACAACGTTCCCTTAAAGCAACTCGCGGCATTTTTTGCCTCCATCTGCCGCCACCTGATTATAGAATTTGTGCCCAAAAACGATTCTCAGGTACAGCGATTGCTGGCCAGCCGTGAGGATATTTTTCCTGAATATCATCAACAGGGATTTGAGGAGGCATTCTCAGCCTATTTTAATTTGACAGAGAAGCAGGCGGTTGAAAATTCGAGCCGCACCCTGTACCTGATGACAAAAAAAGATGCCAACTAAAAAAAAGCTGGTACTCCACCCCCTTTTTTTCGTGGTTTACCCCCTCCTCTTCCTTTACTCGCACAATATCAAGGAAGTTGCCTTCAAAAATGTATTGTCGCCATTAATCCTTGTTGGCGCGATTTCAGCCCTGGTTTGGCTGCTGTTAATTCCCTGCATCAGGGATATCGGCAGGCGGGCTGTTTTTTTTTCAACCCTGGCTCTGACATTTTTCAGTTACGGTCATATCCACCGCCTGCTGTTTGACAAGCACGCCCAGCCGTGGTTTTCAATCAGCTATTTGCTGGCCACACTCATTCTGCTCTATGCCTTGCTTAAATCGAAAAAACGGTTCCAAAAAACAAATTCAATCATGAACCTCATTTCAATTGTGCTGGTGGTTTTTTCTCTGGCACAGATTGTCTTCTATGAAATATCCTTCAGAAAGGGGAGCCTGCTGGACCTGGAAAAGTACCAGATTCAACTCAAAGCAGATCCTCAAAAGGGCAAAGCCGGGCCAACCCCTCCGGACATTTATTTTCTATTATTCGACCGTTATGGCAGCTCTGAAATCCTGGCCGATCATTTTCATTATGACAACCGCTATTTTGACAACTTTTTAAGGGAAAAAGGATTCTACCTGGGCAGCAAGAGTAAAGCCAATTATCCATACACATTTTTATCGCTGGCAGCCACCTTTAACCTGCAATATTTAAACTTTTTATACCAAGTAACCGGAAAAACCAATGACAGAACCATTGTCTATAACCTGATACAAGAGGCCTCACTGGTGAAATTTTTAAAATCCCGGGGATACCAGTACTATCTATTGGGCAGCTGGTGGCAGCCCTCACGCAGAAGCAAATATGCTGATCAAAATATATACCTGGCAAACATCAAGCTTTTTAATCTGGCTTTAAATGAATTTTCGGAAAATCTCTTTAAAACCACCTTCCTTTACCACTTTATTGTCAATATTTTGGACACCCAACTGGTTGAGTCAGTAGCTGATCCGCAAAAAATATTGCACCAATTCGATCAATTGTTAAAAATTCCGTCAATAAAGGGGCCGAAATTCGTATTTGCCCACATTTTATCCACGCATCCGCCCTTTTTTTTCAATCATGACGGCACGCTGACGACTCCGGACAGCCGCAGGTCAGGAGACAAAAAGGACCTTTATCTAAATACCATCACTTTTACCAACAAAAAAATCAAGCAGGTGGTGGAAGCAATTATCGCCAAATCCGCAACACCGCCCATCATTCTATTACAGGCAGATGAGGGGCCCTATGGTACTATTATCAAAAGCCGCTATAAATGGCGCAATCCCTACCGCCGGTTAAAATTACAGTCAAGTATCCTGAACGCCATGTATTTGCCCGGTTTGCCCAGGGAACAATTATATCCCCGCATCTCTCCGGTTAACACCTTCAGGCTCATCCTCAATCACTATTTTGGCACTGATCTGGAACTTCTCAAGGATGAAGTTTACATTTCAGATCATAAGCAAAACCTCTATAAATTCATAAATATAACCAAAAAAGTGGCTTATGGCAGCCTTAACGTGGTCACCAAACCGGCAGGGGCAGCCATTTACATAGACGATCAAGACACCGGACTACAATCAAACCACAAGTTCTGGTACATGGAGCCCGGCATTCATACGGTTAAAATAAGTAAATCCGGCTTTAAAGACTTTCACAGCACAATATTGATAAAGGCAACCCGGGTGACCCGAATCAAAATCAAATTACACCCCAAATCCATAGTCAAATAAGGGTTTCCCTGAATCCTCCACAAGCGGTCCACATTTGACAAAATCGGCAACTTGGTATATGATTATCTTTATTTTATCTATATATATGAAAGTATACATTGCTGAAGAAGCAGGATTTTGTTTTGGAGTAAAAAGAGCCTTGAAAATTATTAAACAATTGCAGACCAAAGCCCAAGGGATACAAATATACGGCCAATTAATCCATAATAACCGGGTCATGAAAAACCTGGCTGAGCATGGCACATCCTGTGTCGACACCATCGATCAAATAGAAAAGAGCAAAAAACTGGTGATTCGTACCCATGGGATTCCCAATGAAATTGAAGAAGAGTTCAAACAAAAGGGAGTGGATTATATTGACGCCACCTGCCCGCTGGTAAAAAGGATCCATTCAATATTAAAAAATCTGAATCAAAAAAAGGTGGCGATCATCATTATCGGCGACAGCCGTCATCCGGAGATTATTGCTGCCAAGAGCCATGCCAAGCAGGCCATGGTTATTAATTCTGTTGAGGAGGCAGCAAACATACAAAACCTGTCTGAGGCTTATGTTGTGGCTCAAACAACCCTGGATTCAGATTTTTTAAAGGAAATAATTTCAATTCTGGTGGATAAGGTTAAGCGCATGAAAATCTACAATACCATCTGTGACGCCACCAAGGAGAGGCAGGAAGCCATAAAAAAGCTGGCTCCCACCGTTGATGGCGTCATTGTTATTGGCGGCAAAAACTCATCCAATACAAAAAAACTTTACAATATCTCAAAGCAGAGAAATGCCAACACTTTTCACCTGGAAGAGAGCGGCGACCTGATCAGTAAAAATATTATAAATAAAGTTAAAAACTATTCATCAATGGGCATTACAGCCGGGGCATCAACACCTTACGATGAAATTGAAACCGTAAAAAGACATTTAGAGCGCAATAAATAGCAAGGAGTTTAGCATGGAAGATGTAAAAGAAACGCCAGTATCAGAAAACGGAGAAGATTTTTCCGAATTAATGAAAGAATTTAGTTTAAAATCCGTAGACTCCGAATCCCCGGTGGAAGGTTATATTATAGACTTTATCAACGATGGCGCGATCATCGATATCGGGCAAAAAACCGAAGGTATTTTAAATAAAAGTGAACTATTGGGCTGGGACGGCGAGATGAATTACAAGATTGGCGATAAAATCACAGTGGTCGCCAAGCATATAAATACCAAAGAGGGTTATATTCTGGTTTCAAAAAAACAGGTGGACGAACAAAAAGGCTGGGAAAAAATCCAGGACGCGTACGATAAGCACCAGACCCTTAAGGGAAAAGTCATCAAGCTGCTTGAAGAGAAGAGGGGATTCATCGTTGATATGGGTGTGGAGATGTTCCTCCCCTTGAGTCAAATTGATATAAAAAAAGTCAAAAATCCGCAAAATCACCTCGGCAAAGAATACGAGTTTAAAATCAGTAAATTAAACCCAAGAGAACGGAGCGGCGTGGTATCCAGACGTTCCCACCTGGAGGAGGAACGCAGAGAGAATATTGTAAAATTGTTTGATTCTCTGCGGGTGGAAGATATCATCAAGGGTACAGTCACCTCCATTGTCGATTACGGTGCTTTTATCGATATCGGCGGTTTTGATGCCTTTATTCACAAAGACAACATTTCGTATGGCCGCATCAATCATCCCAAGGAAAAGCTAAGGAAAGGTGATGAGATTGAAGCCAAGATCCTGGAGTTGGACAAGACCAGCAACCGTATCTCCCTGGGGATCAAGCAAAGATTCCCTGATCCGTGGATAAATATTGGAGAAAAATACCCTGTGGGTAAAAAAGTGATAGCAAAAGTAACCAAAATCGTAAGTTTTGGTGCTTTTATTGAACTGGAAGAGGGAGTTGAGGGATTGCTGCATATTTCCGATCTTACCTGGGAAAGCAAACCCAGCACAGTTGAGGAATATGTGGCTGTTGCCGATAAGTTATGGGTGCAGGTCATTGAATTGAGTGCTGATGATAAAAAGATAAAATTGGGATTAAAACAATTGGAGATGCGGCCGGAAGAGAAGTATATGCAAGCCCACAAAAAAGGTGAAATTGTCAAGGGCCTGATCAAAAAAATCCTCAAGTCAAGGGTTTTTGTGGGGCTTGAGGAGAATGTTGAAGGCGTTATTAAAATTTCAGATATCAGCTATTTTCATATAGAGTCGCCAAAAGAGTTCCTTAAGGAAACCGAAACCGTTGACCTGATGATCATTGGCGACGAACTGGACTCAAATTATAAAGTCAGGCTGGGACTAAAACACCTGTCCAACTCCGAATGGGATGAATTTTTCCACAAGAACAGAAGCGGAACCATATTAAAGGTTAAAATCAAAAAAATTACCGACATGGGGATCAGCGTTGAAATAACCAAAAATATCGAGGGATTTGTCCGCTCAAAGGAATTGGGCGACAGTAAAATTACTACCGAGGAAATCGCGGCAAAATATAAAGTGGGTGAAGAGTTAGACGCTATCGTGCTGAACACTGACCGGGAACGCAAACGAATTTACCTGAGTTTCAAGGCGGTTGCCAGAAAAAAAGAGAGGGAACAGATCGAAAAATATTCAAAATCATCCAATGAACCGATCGCTACCATTGGCGACCTGCTGCAAAACGAAATCGATAAAAAGAAATGAAATTTCTGTCAGCTCCCTGGAGATGGAATTTTATCTCCAAAATTGGGGGGCCGCATAAATGTATTTTCTGTCAGGCGCTCAAGCAAACGGATGAAGATGCCCTGATTTGCTGGCGCAGCGAAAATTTTTTCATAATTCTCAATAAATATCCGTATGCCACCGCTCACTTGATGATCGTGCCATACAAGCACCTGGCTGGTCCTGATCTATTATCCTCAGCACAGGTGGTTGAGATGTGGGATTTGATGAACCGGTCCCTCAGTATTATTAAAGATAAATTTAAACCCGATGGCTTTAACATCGGTATAAACCTGGGCAAACCGGCCGGAGCCGGGGTAACCGGCCATTTTCACCTGCACGTGGTTCCCCGCTGGCAGGGAGACGCCAATTTTATGGTAACTATTGGGAAAACAAAGGTAATGTCATATAATATCAAGGAAATCCACAAAATCCTAAAAGGGGAATACCATAGATGAGCAAATTGATTGCACCCAAAGGCACACGGGATATCTATACACCGGAAATTGAAAAATGGCATTTCCTGGAGCACAATATCCGTGATTATTTCGAACGCTTTTTGTACAGGGAAATCCGCACGCCTATCTTTGAGCACAGTGAATTGTTCCAGCGGGGGATCGGCAGTGAAACAGAAGTGGTGCAAAAGGAGATGTATACCTTTTCGGATAAAGGTAAACGGAGTCTAACCCTGCGTCCGGAAAACACCGCCTCCGTGGTCAGGGCCCTGATAAACAATAATTTATTCGATCAGGTATTTCCGCTGCGATTCTATTATATCGGCCCCATGTTCCGTTACGACAAACCCCAAAAAGGCCGTTATCGGCAATTTCACCAATTCGGCATCGAGGTATTCGGCGACACCAGCCCCCAGGTGGATGGAGAGGTGATTTTTTCCGCTTTTGAGTTTTTGGGGCAAATCGGCCTCTCGGGGATAAATCTGCACATCAATTCCGTGGGCTGTCAGGAGTGCCGCCCCGCTTATTTAAAACAATTAAGCGCGGACGCCAACAAACACATGGCCTCTTTATGCCAGGATTGCCAGCGCAAAATCGACAGCAATCCCTTAAGAATTTTTGACTGTAAGAATGAAAATTGCATTAAAACGGCCGATGACA
>CBFDCH010000180.1:0-5818 GCA_965603235.1 uncultured bacterium
CGTGCCGTCACCCAACAGGGTGATTTTGGGGCTCAGATCATCCACCCATGGGTGGTTGGTTTGATATTCTTTGATATTCCGGTAGATCGCCTCATCATTGGCAATTAATATGCCGGTAATCAACGCGCTGGCCAGCCATTTGACAATATCTTTTTTTTTGATATGGAAGGGAGCGGACCAGATTTTTCCCTGGTCCTCTAACATTGCCTTGAAAAAGGGAGTGTCAGCATCCGAATTTTGTTTTTCTTCTGTTTTGTTTTTGTTTTTTGTTTGGGTCTGATCATTATCATTATTTGCGGGTAGTAAAAAACTGCATATACAAAAGACAAGGAAAAGTGAGATCCATTTTTTCATTAAGAAGTATTATTATAACCAAGAGGTTTTTAGTGTCAAGAAAAAAGGGTTTATCGTGAGTCCCCTTTTTTGTCTCTGGACTCATGAATTTATCTTTTCACTCCACAAGTATGTTGTTGCCCCTGGGGGACACAAAATGGTTAGATTTAAAAACCCTTAACTCGCTCGCGTTTCCCATGAACGCCTCGCTCGCTCAAACAGCCGGGTTTTTTCCCCCAACGGGGACCAATCACCATTTTGTTCAACTATTTTAGTTCCGTTCAAATGATAAATTCATTCATAATAGCAAAATTCTCGACAATCACCGTTTTAATTTTACAAATCACATCTCCCTGATTTCGAGAGATTAGATATATATGAGATTAGAAATGAAGGAGATTTTACATTTCACTAGTGAATACAAGGATTCGTCGCCTGTCCCCTTTTTTTATTTTTTTAATTTTGAGTTATCGTACTCCCTACATCCAGAGATCTAGATTTGGAGAGATGAGATTTATGATGAGGTATAATGGGACGAAATTTATTTGAGATTAAAAGTGAAGGTGCGGGTAGTTAAATTATCGCCATGATCTTTAATGGCAACCCTTAACAGGTTTTTTCCAACCCTCAGGTGCGGTGACCTGCCAATAACCACATGCCGCCAATCCGGATCGTATTCACAATCAATCCGCATGCCATTGATCCATACCTTGAGGGAGATATCATCGATCCCCTTGCCTTTATCTGTTATCTTAAGCACCAGGTTTTTCCCGGCACTGAGGCGGGTGTTACGGGATCTTCTGAAATAGATTTCCGGTGGGAATACGTCTCTCATCAGGGCAAAAGTTCCGGATGAGAGCACCCTGGTTTTGAAGGTCAATGTGGAGGTATTGATCAATGTATATGCATAGTACCAGCGCTTCCTGGTTTCATGGTATTTAAATAAACCCAATTGTTTTGGTTTTTCCACCGGAGAATGAAGTTTAAACTGGTAATAAACCGTGTCCAGAAATGGGAAGTGGAAAGGAGAGAGGGAAATCTGCTGGGATAACACCGGATAATCGCTTCCATATTCTTTGCGTGAGACCAGTAAAGATTTGGGCTCATATACCGAATGGGGAGCGAATGAGGCTGAAAAGTTACCGAGGCTGAAGGTTTGCTTTGTACCATCCTGCAAATAAATGATGGTTTTTTGATCCGATATGGTTTTCACCCATTGGTCCTGGTAATATAGCTTAAAATTCAAGGTGATTTGTGGTGAGTTATTCAAGGGAGTAAATACAAAGAAGAGTCCGTTGCCGTTACTTTGCGGCATAAGCAACTGGTGCTGCCCTCCCTGCAGCACTTCCAGCTGCAGGTTTTTCTCCTCCAGCTGCGATGGATTGAGCCGAAGAAACACCTTGTCTCTATTGATGTAGATGGAGTAATCGATTGTTTCCAGGTTGAGCATATTTAATGTTTTCAGGTTGAATTGTTTTTTATAAAAACCGATCCCCTTTTTAATGAATTCAAATTCGAGAAAGGCGGCTTCCCGGTCGACTCCCTTTAAAATCAAATTCTGGTCATGGGGAATATGTTTTTGGCTGAGGTCCCCGGAATATACTTTGCGATGGTTAATATCTCTTATATACAACGCTATTTCATCCGCTGTACCAGCCTCCAGCCTGGAAATATTCACATGAAGGTCGTTTTGTTCTCTTTTGATTCCTTTTACCAGCAGCACCGGCTTCTTGACCTTATAAACCGGAATGATAGCGGTTGCCAAATTTTGAAAATTATCGCCAACCATCACCCTTATCTGGTGAGGGCCCTCACTCAAATTTATCAACAGGTCTTGAAGGTTTTGCTGCCTGGACTCCAAATGGAAGCCCTTCTGATTGAACAGGTTAAAATGATAGGAATTTACTTTGGAATATAACATATCATAGACCATGCCCAACTGGTTATTTTCAGCCCAGCTGAAACGTTCAAATTGCAAGTGAAAAAAATGGTCGTCATCCAGGAATGCTGAAATGATATTGGGAGAGACCCGTTTGCCGGTATCGGCTGTATCGTAGCAGCTGAGTATAATATCGCAGCCACCAGTGAGTACCAATGGTTTTTCAGGGACATAGAGGGATATCCCCTTTTTATTCAATCGGATAAACTGTTCCCCTACCCTCTCATTTACCAGGGTGTCCGAGTTGTTGCGCACAAGAATATGGCGCAATTTCGGGTAATGAATGTCTTTGTTTGGGAATCGGATTAATGAGAAGGGATTCAGGGCATTGTTGTCTCCATCTCTTATCTCAAGGTGCAGGTGGGGAAACCCGGAGCCCGTCTCTCCTGTATAACCGATCACGTCTCCCTGTTTCACCCGGTACGGTTTTTGTAAGAAATAATTGCCAAAATATTTCTTTTTCCTCAATGTCTGCACCCGTGTCAGGATCTTCTCAATGCCCGGTGCAAACCTCTGCAAATGAAAATAAGCTGATGAGTTCCCGTCCCTGTGTTTGAGATATAGGCCTCTGCCGCTTCCCCGTCTGACCATTCGAATCTTGAAAATATGACCGTCAGCAATGGCAAAAATTGGATAGCCGGTTTTCTGATAGGTGCGCAGGTCAACACCTGCATGAAAGTGATTACCTCTAAACTCCTGGAAGGAGGAGCTGAATCCATTGTTGATATTGAGGGGCCAGCGGTACTTTTTCGGAGGGTTTTGGTTGGAGCTGTAAACGGCAAAACCACACAAAAGAAAAAATATCAGGAAAAATTTCATGGATACAATATTCTAAAGGGTTTTCCCTCAGAATGCAATATCCACCAGGGATTTAAAGGGGAGTGATATCAGTCTTATTCTCTTTCTTTTTGGTCTGCCTGCCACTATTTTTTTTTTTTAGTAATTTAATCTCATTTTTCAATAATTGTTCAAGTTCACCCATTACCTGTTTCTGGCTTTTGATAATCCTGTTTCTCTCAATATCCAATTGTTTCAAACGATTCTGATAGAGACGGCGCCACTGTTGTTTCATTTGGTTAAGTCGAGCTTCAATCTGTGATATTTGCCTGACAGTAAATGGTTTTGTCTGGCGTTTCCCAAATTCGATCTGCATCTCAATCTTCTCTTTTTCATCTCTCAACTGATACAAAATGTCCTCAAATGGAAGCAGGTTAATAGAGAATCCTCTCAATTGATCGGTGAACCAGCTAAAATCGCGTGATGAGGGATCAACAACGTTTTTGGGAATTACCTTGTGAGAAAGTATTTTCCCATTTCTATATAACCGCAGGTGTAATGGTTCATTTTTCTTAAGGTTTTGCAAAACCACGCGAATGTTGTTGTTGGTGCGGATGTGCTGATCATTGGCCTTGACAATAATGTCTCCAACCTCAAGACCGGCCTTGTCAGCAGCAGAACCTCTATCGATTTTGGAAACCATGAGTCCGTACCCTTCGGGGACCGAAAACTTTTTGGCCAGATCATTGGTAACTTCACTGACAAGTATTCCCAGCTTTTTTGAGCTGCGGATATCATAAAAAAAGCTTTGCACTCTTGGCAGGCTGCGGTTGGATCTAAAATCCAGTGAACCGGTACTGGGAATGCTGATTTGTGTCGGATCCCGCTTCTCCCAATCGCCCACATTGACCAGGATGGGATTCCGCTTTTTCCCCCGAATCACCTCTATCCTGGTGGTTTCCCCTGGGATAATGGTTTTAATTTTTTGGCCGACCTGAACAGATTTTTTTATGGTTGAGCCATCTATAGCAACAATAACATCTCCCTTTTTTAAACCTGATTTCGCTGCTGGTGACTGCTTTACCACCATGGTAATCAGAGCGCCCGGCTGATTGGCTGTTTCACTGGTATAGACTCCCAGCCAGCCCCGTTTTACCTTACCAAATTTCATGAGTTGAGAGCTGATGGTATTAATTCTATTAATTGGTATTGCATAACAGAGGTTACGGTTTGGACTACGTTCGCCTTTTAAAACAATTTCGGCCCGGTGATCGCGAATCGAAATATCCCGACCGAATACCACCGAAAAACGGCCCCTTACCACTGCTGCCAGTTCTCCCTTCTGATTAACCACTGCCCCACCCGTAGCGCCAGGTACGATTGGAGCATTTAAAATCATTTCATCATCCGATGCTGAGCTGACTATTCCCTGGAAAATAGATGGGAATCGCTTGTAGAATGAGCCCACCAGGGCCACCCAATCTCCCGCTTCAATGGAAGCTGCTTTTTTTATTGGTTTTAATACCTTCTCTCTTATCTTTAATATAATCAGGGCAGAGTCGTTATCTTTACCAACCACTTCAGCATTGTATTCATCCTGTCCAATGGTTCTGACAAACAAGCGGTTGTAAGGATATCGGGTGATCAGGGTGGTGGTCAGAATAATGTCCTTGTCCAGGGCAATTCCAGTGACCATGTATCGTTTGTGGTTTTCAGCAATAACCTGAACGATAGATGGTTTAACCTTTTGCAAAATCTTTTTGGTGTTACCCTTCAGCGAAAGCGGTTTTTGCACACCCATCAGGGAGGTGTATACCATCATGCTTATGGCAAAAAGATTGATTATCTTTTTCATCCAAGCCTCCTCAAGGATAAATGATAAGTCGGGTCCTTCATTTAGTTATGATGCTTTTACCATAAAAAAGGTTTCATTTATTTGTTTAATAATTCAAAAAAATCAATAATAGTACCAGATACTACGGTAATCCTCTGGATCTTCTCCTCTGGCCTTTAACTTTTCAAGATAAGTGCGTATCGGCACGTCTGTATAGATGTAGGATTCAACACCCCTGATATTCTTCTCCCATGGGTGGAAAGCATACAAACGCCGGCCGTCAGGCAGTATGGAGATCAGTTCATGATCCTGTCTGGCGCGCATATGATTTTTCCCTAAAAAGGGGACATTAAAGACCGGTTCATCTGTACGATATATCCCGGGTAACAATCTGGCCTCTTCACTTACCTCCTGTAAAACCCTGGCAATAGGTACGGAGTAGTCAGTCATTTCCGATTTCCCCTTCATATTAAAGATATAATATGGATCCACGCCGATCAATTTCAGGGCTATGCGCAGGGCCACACTTTCAAAGCGGCGGCTATTGGCAAAATTGAACACCTGTTGGTTGTAAAAATTAATGCCTACTTTTTTCATACGATTTATGGCCTGGGCGCTTTCCATACTTATCTCGTACGGGTGTTCAAAATGGGTAACAAAATAGAGAATCCTGCGAAAGGGAACATGGTATTTGGCTATAATATCTATCAGTTCATCATCAATTCGCTGGGGCACAGTAACCGGTGTGCGGCTGGCAATCCGTATGCTGGTAATATGCGGAATCTCACTCAACCTTGACAATAAATGATCAATGGCTCGGTTGTTCATGGTCAGGGGGTCCCCGCCGGTTATCAATACGTCCATGATTTGTTCGTGCCTGCTCAACCATTTAAGCGCTTTCTCAAGATCACCCAAATCAACTTGAGCTTTCTTGT
>CBFDCH010000181.1:0-5818 GCA_965603235.1 uncultured bacterium
AAATATTGGTTCCGCCACCGGGAAGCCTCTTCATTGGAATCTGATAAAAATGGTTCGGGGAAGCCTCCCAACAGATTGAGTTTGTCTACTGCATCATAAGGATCATGGGAGGCGTATAGTTCTTTCACCGATAGCGGATTCAAGCGAAGATGCAAATACCGTCCGGCTAGAGAGTCACCGCCTCTTCTGAATGTGTCCAGCCTGGCACTTCCTGTTACCAAAATGGCTTGACCCTTGTTTAGCGTGTCGAAAATTCCCTTTAAGTATATCTTCCAATTTTTCATTTTATGAATTTCATCAAATATCAGAAGATCAAAGTTCAGAGGCCAACTCCGTTGATGAATTATTCTATAATGGTCCAGGTTGTCATGGTTCAGGTATACTGGATTTTTAAATTGGGCGGCCACTTGGTTGGCCAAATAGGTTTTTCCCACCTGCCGGGGACCGGTAATCATCACCATTTTTTTTTTCAGGTCTTGGATGATTTGCTGAAACAGGTATCGCCGCACACCAACTTATTAGCATGCAATTGACAATTTGTCAAGACATTTTTGCAAAAAATTGCAAATTTGCCGCTTTTAGGAAGTGTGGACACCCAATTGAAGGTCGGTGTCAGCCGGTAAAAGATCACTGGGAGGGTTTTGTAAAGGGCAGTTTGGCAAGTGATATTTTATAACCCTTTCATCATTGCAAAGTATTTTTTTATTTCCTTTACTACAACAGGGGTCAGCAATATCATTGCAATCAGATTTGGAATTGTCATGAATGTGATCACCATATCCACAAAATGCCATACAATATCGATTTTACCCAGAGCACCCAGGAAGACAAAAAGGCCGAAAATATATTGGAATGGTCTAATAGATTTTGTACCAAAGAGATATTGCGAGGCTCTGGTTCCATAGTAAGACCAGCTGATAATAGTAGAAAAAGCAAATAGAAGTAAGGCACCGGCAACAATATGCTTTGCCCAACTGCCCATGCCGATAGTTGACAGCCCCCTTGTGAAACCGATAAGTGTCATTTCTACTCCCTCTTTACCACAGTCCCATGCCCCGGTTAGAATAATAACCAGTGCGGTCAAGGTACAAATGATAAGGGTATCGATGAATGGGCCTATTGAAGCCACGAGGCCCTCTCTTGCAGGGTGTTCTGTTTTTGCAGCCGCGTGGGCAATGGCTGCTGAACCTTGACCTGCTTCATTTGAGAATAGGCCTCTCCTGACACCCCATATCAAGGTTGAAATAAAGGCAGACCCAATAAATCCTCCTGTCATGGCTGTTCCTGTAAAGGCATCATGGAAAATTGTAGAAAATGCAGCGGGAATCTTCTGATGAAAAACTACAATAACAGTAATTGCACAGGCAAAGTAAAAGAAAGCCATAAAAGGGACCAGCTTTGAGGTCCATTCTGCAATTCTTTTAATGCCACCAATAATAACAAGAAGTACAACCAAGGCAATTGCAACACCGGATATCCAGAAAGGAATATTGTAATTTTGGAATAAGGCATCTGCCATGGAATTTGATTGAGCCATATTTCCGGTTCCCAATGCACATAAAACGGCTGCACCGGCAAAAATAACGGCCATGACTTTTGAGAATGGCCCTAACATTTTTTTCAGGCCATTCTCCATATAATACATGGGACCACCAGATACGGATCCATCCTCGTTTATTTTTCTATATTTAAGAGAAAGCGTACATTCCACAAATTTAAGGACCATTCCTAAAACCCCGGTAACCCACATCCAAAAAATTGCACCCGGCCCTCCATAATAAATTGCCAGAGCTACGCCAACGATATTTCCCGTACCCACTGTTGCGGAAAGGGCAGTGGTCAGTGCTCGGAAGTGGTTGATATCTCCGGTATCACCCTTTTTGTCGTACTTTCCGGCAATTATTTTTAATGAATGGGGGAATTTTCTGATATGTATAAATCCCAATCTAATGGAAAAGTAAATCCCGGTTGGTACAAGGAGTGCCAATAGAAGATAAACACCAACATAATCATTGTAATTTACTATGATATTATCAATAAAATCAACAATCTGTTCCATTTATAGCCTCATTTGTTAGAGTAAAGTAAAATAGTGAATATATTGTATATATTATAAAAAAATAAATGTCAAGGGATATGTTGCTGGCAAGTATTTAGAAAAATTAAACAAATTTTTATTACAGACCGCTATTATACTGATAATACTGCTATAATAGAGGCTGGAAAAAGAATGGGTTTTATTGATTTTCACTGTCACCTGGGTTTTGATGATTATGCGGGCACATGGAAGGGGATTATTGATCAGTGTTTTTCTTCCGGATTCTCAGGGCTCGTTACTGTGGCAGACCCTCATGAAAGCAATTCTTTTACAAAGACCATGGAAATTGTCGGTTATCATGAGCAGATCTATTGTATTTCGGCCGTTCATCCTCACAACGCGGATCATTATAGCCTAGACATTGAAAAGAGGATCCTGAGCTTTATTAAAAATGAAAAGGTTATTGGTGTTGGCGAGACAGGTTTGGATTTTTATTATCACCATTCCACAGCGGAGAACCAGATTGCGGTTTTTAAAAGGCAGCTGCAGGTGGCCAGGGATCTGTCATTGCCTGTTATTATCCATTCACGTAATGCAGAGCGGGAAGTTTTGGATATTCTCTCTGATGTTGGATTTAACCTGCCGGTGATTTTCCACTGTTATACCGGTAACCAGGAAATGGCGCAGGAAATTATTCAGCGGCAGTACTGCATTTCGTTTTCCGGTATTGTCACTTTTAAAAAAGCAAATTATCTAAGGGATATTGTGGCAATGGTTCCACTGCAGCAGATTTTTACTGAAACCGATTCCCCCTTTTTATCGCCTGATCCCTTTCGTGGTAAAACCAATTCACCTCTCAGGGTGGAATTGGTGGCCCGGAAGATTGCGGAGATTAAAGAGATTGCTGTTGAGCGATTAAATCAGGCGGTTAATGAAAATTTCGAACGGTTATTTTCCGTCTAGCATCGGTTGAAAAAAATCAATCTTCTACTCGATAGACCCAACCATAGGGATCCTCGGCCAGCCCGTACTGATAATCAGTGAGCGTTTCATAAAACTTGTTGGCCCAGGGCCCGGTTTTATTGTTATTAATTAAGTAATCCTCACCATCAATATTGATTTTTCCCACCGGGCTGATCACGGCTGCAGTGCCGGCGCCAAATACTTCCGTGATTTTTCCTGTATCAATGCCCTCGGCAATTTCCTCAATGGTGATTTGCTTTTCCTCTGCTGTAATTCCCAGGTCACCCGCCATTTCCATTACCGATTTTCTGGTGATACCGGGCAATATGGTTCCGGTAAGAGGTGGAGTGATTAACTTGTTCTCTTTTATGAAAAAGATATTCATAGCACCCACTTCTTCGGCGAACCGGTGTTCCTTGGCATCCAGCCACAAAACCTGTGAATAGCCTTTTTCAGAGGCCAATTTTCCTGCCAGCAGGCTGCCGCCATAGTTGCCCCCGGCTTTAGCAGCTCCGGTGCCGCCTGCCCCGGCCCGGGCATATTCGCGGCTCACCCACAGGCTGACCGGATTAAATCCTTCCTTGAAGAAGGGGCCGGAAGGTGCCAGGATGATATAGTAGAGGTATTCTGTGGCCGCCCGCACTCCCAAGGCTGCTTCAGAAGCAATGATGGTGGGGCGTACGTAAAGGGATGTACCCTTGACAGCAGGAATCCAGCGGGCATCAATTTTGACCATTTCCAGCACACTTTTGAGTATGTCTGCTTCGGGAATTTGCGGAATACACATGCGCTCGGCGGAGCGATTGAGCCGTTTGGCGTTTTCCTGGGGACGGAATAAGAGAATATCACCGGAGGGAGACTTGTAGGCCTTTTGTCCTTCAAAAATTTCCTGACCGTAATGAAATACCATGGCTGCCGGATCCATTGGTAAGTGGCCATAAGGTTTAATTTCAGCATCATGCCAACCTTTGTCCTTGGTGTATTTCATCAGGAACATATAATCTGAGAATTTTTTGCCAAATCCCAGTTTTAAGGGGTCGTTGTATAGGGGTTTTAATTGTTCAGGGGAGAGCAAGGTTGTTTTTATCTCCATGTAAAGGCTCCTTAATTATTTGTTTCGGTGTAAAAGGCTTTTGTGGACTCTTTTACTTTTAATTTTAAAATTTTCTCGCTTACCTGTCAAGGATTGGATGAAATTAATTTCTTTTGAGTCTGGATCTTAATCGGTTGAGACGATCTTTGGTCAACTGAGTGATCCAGATACCGGTAAAAATGGTGCAGGTGCCGATGAGCGCTCGCAGCGACAGAAACTCGCCGAAAAAGAGATAGTCCACAAAAACCGCCACCAGGGGAGTAATATAGATAATTAAGGACAAGGTTATGGCTCCCATGTGCTGCAGCAATTTGTAAAATACCACAAACGCGACGGCCGATCCCAGGATGCCCAGATAAACCACAGCAGTTACGGCCTTGAAAGTAAAACTAACCTGGCTTAAATCCTCTCCCAGCGTACTGTATATACCCAGGAATAATGTTCCCCAGATCAATTGAAAAATGGTGAGGGTAAAGGTATTCATGTGGCTGAGGAATTTCTTAATCATTACTGTTGATAAGGCGCCACTGGCTGCGCTGATTATAATAGCAATTGAGGCCATTAAAATCTTGTTATTGAATTGGGTTCTTACCAGTTGATCGTAAAAAACAATAAAGATACCAAAAAAACCGAGCAATAGGCCCGAAAGTTTATTCCAACTGAAACCTTCACTCTTAAATAAAAAATTGGCAAAAATGGCGGTAAAGAGGGGGAAGGTTGCAAAAAATATAGCAGTTACTCCTGCATTGAGGTATTGTTCGCCCCAATAGATGAATCCGTAGTCAATGAAGTAGATGAGGAAGGCGGTGAGCAATAAGAG
The DNA here is from genome assembly GCA_965603235.1 of uncultured bacterium. Taxonomy (GTDB): domain Bacteria; phylum Acidobacteriota; class Aminicenantia; order UBA2199; family UBA2199; genus CBFDCH01. The sequence continues at coordinate 4,915 of CBFDCH010000181.1, forward strand.
CCAGAATTCCCGCTTGGTCACTTTAATGGGAATTTTTTTCCACTTCATATAGAGATATAAAATGAAGGTTGCCAGGCCAAAGCGGAGGCAGGCTCCAAAAAAGGGGGGAAATCCCTGCAGGGAGAATTTGATGGCCAGCCAGGTGGTGCCCCACAACAGGCTTAGAAAAGCAAAGCCCAGGATCTGTGCCGATTTTTTCATTTTGTTTGTCCGGTTGAAAAATACATTATACTGGAATAGAGAAAGTTTCCCAAAAAAATATCTATCCATTTTTATTTTTTGGTGGTATAAAAAGTGTGAGAGGAGACATGTTGGCCCTAAACGAATTTTCATCCCTGCCCGGCGGGGAAGTGGGCGATGCCACGGCCACAAAGAGAGCAACGGCTCTCATTGCCGAGTCCGATCAACTCAAAGAGGATCTTTTTTTGTCCTGCTTGCAGCCGGTGAAGCACCACCTCTACAATTTTATCCGTAAGTCCTTAAGTTTTTCAGCTCAGGGTGATGATCTTTTCCAGGAGTCACTGCTGAAAGCATTCCGCTATTTTAGTTCCTATGACCGCCGCCGCAGTTTTAAAACCTGGATTTTTACCATTGCCCATAATCTAATCAAGGACTTCTTCCAGAAGAATCAGGCCATGGCCTCCTATGAAGAGATACCTGAAGCAACATTGGATGATTGTGTGGACGTGCAACAGGTAAAGGAGATCTACCAGATTGCCAATCACCTGAAACCGAAGCAGAGACAGGTCTTTTTTTTATACTATGACAGCGAGTTTAAGGTTGCGGAAATTGCCCGTATAACGGGATTGAGCAGAGCCAATATAAAATTTATACTCCACCAGGCCCGTTTGGCCATTAGGAAAACTCTGGAGGTTAAACATGAAAAGAATTGATAAAGAGATTA
>CBFDCH010000182.1:0-5814 GCA_965603235.1 uncultured bacterium
AGCTTCCTTAAAACATAATTTTTCCCTCTGGCTTGGGAATGATAATTTCTGCTCTATTTTTGAAAAATCATTAATGGCAATTGTTTTATTCTTTATATTGCGCTTGAGATGGTTAATCCCTTTTATACTGGGCAGTAAATAAATCACGGTAAAAAGGAAAAGTAAAGAAAGAAGTAGCGCCAGCTTACCCAGTTTTACAAAAAACAACTTCTTTTTCAATTCAGATCCACCTCTCCACTGATGATGAATTCAACACCCGAGATCAAAGACAGCCGGTGCTGGCTCTGGGTATACTTTAAATTAATCTTGGAAATCTTCTCAAGCTCCTGCAACCGAGCGACCAGGGCTTGAAGATCCGGTCCTTTGGTCGATTCCGAGGCAAAACCGACCATAACAAAATCAAATGTTTGCAGGCTAGCAATAACATCCAGTGAAACGAGTCGAATCTCAGAGGGAACAATCAGGCTCAGGCGTCGCATAAAATCAGCGACTGCAAAGGCGTAATTTGATGGGAAAGACCTAAGATAAACATTGGCCACGGTCTGTGCTCGTTTCTCTTTTACACTGTTTATCCGATCAAAATCTTTCTGTTTGCTAAAATATGAGGATTCAAGAACTTTCAGTCGGCTCTTATATCTATTTTTTACCGTTTCAAAATGGATCACCGATCCAACAAAAATAATCAATAACAATACACAGGAAAATAAGAATAAAAATCCCCACTTTCGGGTAACTTCTTTATGCAGAGGCATTTTAGCTTCAGGATTCATTCTCTTTCACTGCTTTACTTTTAAGTAACATAAATGGGGCAAAATGTTAAGCCCTGGTAAAATTTTCACACTAATGCCCTGAAAAAAAATTGAATTTTTAATAAGACAAAATGATTACAAAAAAAAATTTTTTTTTTTGATGAAAAAATTGAGATTTTAAATTATATTTAATTATGGTCAGGTTGATAGTGCAGCCTCCCTCTTAACGAGTGGAAAAAACAACCTTGTTGCTGATACTAACACCCTGACCTACTTTAAAATACGTAAAGTTTCAAAAATAGTTTAAATCAAAAACTCATCAAATAATTTTTAGTAGGCCTTTTTCAGAAATTATATAAATATGTATTGATTTTCGATTACAATTGGTTCATAATTCACTTTACGCAATTTTATCAACAGGTCAACCTGTTACATGTTAGATTCGGATAACAAGCACAATAAAGAGCATCTGGAGATAATAAGTGTATCATTTTATATTCGCAGGATTGGAAAAATATAGACTGGAGTTTAAAATGAATGTTAAAAAATGGCTAACTGCTATTTTCATCATTTCTTTCGGTCTAATTTTAATCCCCAACCATTCAGAATTGATGGCAAAAGATTCCGAAGGATTTCACGATAAAAAATCAAAATTTTTTATAGAATATCCATTTAACGATTCACTCTTCCCTGCCGATATTATTGCTCCAACCTTCCGATGGCAGAGTAAACTGGAGGATATAACCGGCTGGGAAATAGTTTTGGCAACTTCAAAAGGCAAACCCAGGATCAGAGTAAAAATAAAACAAAGATACTGGAAACCCACAACAGAGCAATGGGGAAATTTCAAAATAAAGGCCACAGATAAGCCCCTCGTATTCATTGTAAATGCCCAAAGGGGGGATACCACTATCCAGTCTTGTCAACTAAATTTTAAAATTTCAAGTGAAAGAGTGGCTGCAAAGATCTTTTACCGTGAAGTCCCACTCCCCTTCTCATATGCTTACAAACATCTGGAAACCATACGCTGGCGATTGGGGGATATCAGTATTGATAAGGAGTCGGACATCCTTTTGGATAATCTGCCTCTATGTGGCAATTGCCACTCCTTTACAGCTGATGGCAGCAAACTGGCTATGGATGTTGATTATGCAAACGACAAAGGCTCATATGTCATATCAGATTTACGCCCAGTCACTCAGTTGACTCCAGATAAAATTATGTCCTGGAGTGATTACCGTCGCCAAGATGGTGTGCTAACCTTCGGTTTGCTTTCACAAATCTCCCCCGATGGAAGATTTGCAGTGAGTACAGTAAAAGACCGCTCTATTTTTGTTCCCAAGGATAATCTCCCCTACTCCCAGCTATTTTTCCCTATTCGCGGCATTCTGGCTGTATGTGACATTGGGAAAAACAAAATTTGGGCCCTTCCTGGTGCCGATGATCCCGCCTATGTCCAAAGCAATCCCACCTGGAGCCCGGATGGTAAGCATATTGTATTTGCCAGAGCAAAGGTCTACCGTTCAGAAGCTGCAGATAAATCAAAAAAAGCTGTTTTACCTACTTCGGTTGCTGCTGTATTTCTCAGCGGTAAAAAAGGTTTCCAATACGACCTGTTCCGTATTCCTTTTAATAACGGCAAAGGTGGTAAACCAGAACCCATTATTGGCGCTTCAAAAAATGGCATGAGCAATTATTTCCCCAAATTCTCCCCGGATGGTAAGTGGATTGTTTTCAGCAGGGCTAAGAACTTTATGCTTTTACAACCGGACAGTCAACTTTTTATCATTCCTGCATCGGGCGGTAAGGCCCGTCGTATGAATTGTAACACCTCTGCTATGAATTCCTGGCATTCATGGTCACCAAACGGTCACTGGCTTGTCTTTGCCTCAAAGGCAATGGGGCCCTATACGCAATTGTATCTTACCCATATAGATAACAGAGGTAATGACACCCCACCTGTGCTTCTGGAGAATCTCTCATTTAAAAAAAGTGCTGCCAATATCCCAGAGTTTATAAATCTTGGCCGGAAAAAGTTGAAAAAAATTGTTGATAAGTTCTCCAATTCCGGTAATTACCCTGTCCGTATAGCAGTAGACAAATTTTTTAATAATGATCTCCCCGGGGCGATAAAAGCCTATGACAGAGCAATCAAGCAAAATCCACAGGATGCCAGCCTCTATTTTAAAAGAGGTGATGCCAAATTCCTTTTCAAGGATTATCAAGGAGCTATTACTGACTTCAGCCGCACAATCCAAATGGATCCAAATTTTGCCCTGGCATTTAAGAATAGAGGTGATGCCAGATTAAAACTTGGGCATTATAAAGAGGCAATCGAGGATTTCGATCATTCAATACAGCTCAAACCCAATTTCGCCAAATCATATATCAGTCGAGGGAAAGCCCTGAACCTGTTAATGAAATTTAATGAAGCCTTGTCGAATTTCAATCAGGCTATTTCTATGAACAAGCTCGATCCAGAAGTTTACACAAGTAGGGCTAATTCCTGGTTGGCAACTGGTAACATTCAAAAGGCGATTGAGGATAGCAATCTCGCATTAGAGCTTGATCCCAAATATTATCAAGCCTTTAGCCAGCAGGCAATGATAAAAAGCCATATCAAAAATTTTCAGGGGGCGGTCACAGATATCAACAAAGCCATACAATTAAATCCTGAAGACCACAACCTGTTTAATAACAGAGCAATTATCAAAGCACGCATGAGAGATTTCCAGGGAGCATTGCAGGATGTTAACCGGGCTATCCAAATGGAACCAAATCTTGCCAGTCTCTTCATCAATAGAGGGGTTATCCGAACCAACCTTGGCGATTTAAATGAAGCAATTGCAGATTTTTCTCTTGCTATCAAGAATAGCCCTACATCATACAGAGCCTACAATCAAAGGGCTGGCACCTGGTTTAGACTTAAAAATTACATAGAAGCTGTGAAAGACATAAATAAGGCTATTAAACTGAATCCGCAATATCACACCCTATATATAAACCGTGGTAATTTTTATTTTGCCATGCAAGAATATCAAAAAGCCATTAATGATTATAAAAAGGCCCTGCAATTGGTGCCTGGAAATGGAGTGGTTTTTTCCTACCTCGGTGACGGCTATTACAAATTAAAAAAATTTACAGAAGCCAAAAAGGCCTACTCCCAGGCCATTACCATTCTTCCAAAAGAAGCAAAAAATTATTACAGACGGGGAATGATGAATCTAATTTTTAAAAACAAAAGCAAAGCCTGTGAAGATTTTCAAGCTGCTGCAAAATTGGGATCCAGAGCTGCCATGGAAGCGGTAAAAAAACATTGTCAGTAAGGAAAATATGGGTTATAACTTCATTGAATCCAGTTCACTCATAAGTTTTTTTACCCGTCTAACTTTAACTGCTAGTTGTGAAAATGCCTGAGGGTTGAGTTGTTGCTGTTGGTCACTTATGGCATTGTCTGGATCAGGATGAACCTCAATCATAATGCCATCGGCACCAGCTGCGACCGCTGCCATGCTCATGGATTCAATGAGATCAGATCTCCCAGTTCCATGAGAAGGATCTACAATAACCGGAAGGTGAGATACTTTTTTGGCACACGGTACAATACTTAGATCCAATGTATTTCGCGTACAGGTTTCAAAAGTACGTATTCCCCTCTCACATAATATGACATTTGGATTCCCTTCTGATAAGATATATTCAGCACAATTCATCCACTCCCAAAAGGTGCTGTTCATTCCCCGTTTTAACAAAACCGGTTTTGAGATTTTACCAAGTTCTTTCAGAAGCATATAATTTTTCATATTACGGGAACCGATTTGTAACACATCCACATGTTCCATTAACATCTCAATATGCCTGGGATCCATAACCTCAGAAACCACAGGTAGTCCCGTTTCCTCCCTTACAGCCTTTAAGATTTTTAATCCTTCCTCTCCCAAACCCTGGAAGCTATATGGCGATGTGCGGGGTTTGAAGGCTCCACCCCGTAGGAGATGAGCTCCTGCTTTTTTAACACTGCGTGCAACTTCAAGGGTTTGTTCAAGACTCTCAACGCTACAGGGTCCAGCAATAATTGTTAAGCCCTTTCCAATCAATATACCATCTACTTCTATCACACTGTATTGATTCTCATTATTCGCAAGTGTAATTAAATGAAGTTTACTCATGGATGCGTATGATACATTATAAAAAAAAAATAAATTGAAATTCAACACTGTTCGATCAACTCACATTCTGGCTGGTATGGGGATACCCATAATGGCAAGTAGTTTTTCCAATTTATCCTTTACCACCCACAGCAGCTGAATTCGCATATCTTTAAGTTTTTGGTTTTTTTCAGAAATAATCGGGAAAAGATGGTAGTAATGATTGAACTTCTGACACAAATTGTATATATGGTTGGCAATCCCGGAAATCTCCTGATTTTTCAGAGCCAGCTCTAGATTTACTTCTGTTTGAGAGGCGGTTAAGAGCATCTCATAGAACAAATCGGCTTCTTTTTCGCTAAACAGGCTGAAATCGACCTCTTCCTCAAATAGTGCTGGCTTATAATCTGCTATTTTACGGAGAATGCTATTGAGTCTGACCACAGTATACTGGAGGTAGGGTCCTGTATCTCCCTCAAATGCCAAGGCATCTTCAAAGTCAAAGGCAATCACGGAATTCGAATTGAACTTAATCATAAAATACCTTAAAGCCCCAATAGCAATGATCCGAGCCACCTTGTTGGCCTCCTCATCTGACAGCTCTCGATTCCTCTTTTCCACTTCAACCAATGATTTCTCTGTCAGCTTGGTTACCAATTCATCCGCTTTCACCGCAATTCCTTTTCGCCCGGAAACCTCAACATATGACTTATTATGGTCTGCCGGTGATAAAGGAAGGCCGAGCTCTTTGACACACTTGGGAGTCAGGGCAACCATTTCGTAGGAAAAATGGGAAAAATATCTGTCATCTCCCGATAAGGACAAAGAATTTAAAACCTGGGCGATTATATTCTGTAGATAGGCCTGGCGAACATCAATGACATTGTAAACCTGATGAGCATCGCCAAATTTGTAGG
>CBFDCH010000183.1:0-5786 GCA_965603235.1 uncultured bacterium
ACTGCCGAGGAAAAAAGAAGACGGGCAAAAATAATTAATTTTTCGATTTTATATGGCAGCGGCGCCTATTCACTGGCCAAAGAACTGGGAGTTAAATATGCTGACGCCCAACAATTCATTGATAGATATTTTGAAACTTATGTCGGCGTTAAAGAATTTATTGACAAAACCATTCATGAGACCGAAACAACTGCTGAGGTTCACACCATTCTCGGCCGGCGCCGTTCCATTCCGGAGATACAGAGTTCCAACCGAACAGTGAAAGAGAATGGTAACCGTATGGCCATCAACACCATTATTCAGGGCAGTGCTGCAGACATCATCAAAATTGCCATGATCCATATTCAACAAAAATTGATCCGTTTAAACAGCCGCCTGATTATGCAGGTGCATGATGAACTCGTATTTGAATACCCGGCCGAGGAAGAGGTTTCCCTTTTTCAATTGGTCAAGGAGGAGATGGAAAAGGCGCTGCCTCTGAAAGTTCCCCTGAAAGTAACTCTGAAAAAAGGTGATAACTGGGGCGAACTTACCTCTATTGAACCTTGAAATTTTTCAGCAAAAATCTCTATTCAGTGACCAGGGTAACATCCAGGGGGCTCCGATTCCCGCCAGTCTGGCCAAATTTTGCCCCGGTTATGGTGTGAATTTCCATTTTTGTTGTGTTCACTTCCCAGAAAAAATCCTGCCACAATTGATGCTTTATATGGTAAAGGTAGGGTTTTAAGCGGCTCATTCTCCAGAATGGTACGTGTACCAATTGATTGCCATTGAATGATATCTTAAATTGTCCGGTTTTACAGCCATAACTCAGGAAAGCCTTGGGGATTTCGATGGCAATATGTGTGGGGAATGCGCTCTTGGACCCGCCCTGTGCTCTTATCTTTACCCCGAGTCGTTTTGACCTTCCACCGGATTTGCAAAATGGTTTGCCGTTTACCTGCCATAAACCTCGATCGGTTGTATTAATTTCCCAGTGCAGGTTTTTTGGCCAACTTGCGTGTTTAAATTGAAAAATGTGGGTGCGGATATTACATTTTCTCCAATCTTTGCCATCAGATAGAACGATACCGTTGTAGAGTATCTGGAACTTAAATGCGCCGGGATTATAGATCATTAGGATGCCAGGAAGGTCCCAGCCAAATTGATTGATTTGGGGAATATCAACAATGATCATGCCAATGTGTGAATTGTTATTTTCGTCCAGTTCGTCATTGGTGTTTTCTGAATCACAAATTACACCAATATAGCAACTGAGCAAGGAAATTTCCTGAGGGACATTAATTGAATTCTTAAAATGGAGAGTCACTTTCTGGCCCGGATTTATGACTGGAATGGTTTCCGATGCCAGCTTAATAATTGCGTCCTCATTAAATGTTGTCGAGTATTGTGGTTTTTTATCCAAAACCATGGTCCTACCGGAGAAAACCAGGTCTATAGCAACGTTTTGGGCCTTTCCAACTCCCTTATTCTCGATTATCAGAAAAACTTTCCCTTTTAAATCGTTGCCTGGCTTGGTTTTTTTTGGGTATGTTATCTTGACCTGCAAATCCGGGTATTCACCGGAACTGATGGGTGTAGAGAGAAACAGATCGATATCTTCTTTATTTTTCCCCCGAAATCCGGAACACCTTACCCGTAATCCAGGTTTTTTGGGGTCAGTTTTGAGTTTATCTCGAGCAATGGGGAAGTCCTCTTTTTTAAATTTAACTCTTAGCCAGTTACTGACCACCTCTTTGTGTAGCCATTTGATCTTTCCTTGCTTCACTTTTGCCAGCTTTACCAGTGGATTGCCCTGGTCGTCAGTGAGGTTAATCACGCCAGTGACATTGTTGATTTCCGCTTTGCTCACAATCACTTTCAGATCATCAAGGCTCATTAATAAAATGGGTTTACCTTTGGCTGTCCCTGGACCTTCTTTGATTCTTAAAAGTTGCAGGTCCGAGGCTGCCAAGATCTGGATGGAAAATATAAAAACAAGTAAGAGTCGTAAATGTTTCATTCTACCTCCCATATCATTTTATTAAAAAAAAATATTTTTTCAAGGTTCTCCATGCTAAAACAGTTTTTGCATTTTTGAGTTGAAATAAAATTTACTATAGCCTAAAATAAAAACAAAAATAAATAATGTCCTGGCGATTTGGTTTTCGGGAGGTAATAATGAAGAGAATCATTCGATGGCTATTGATTCTTACCCTGACTCCATGTGCAGGTATACTCTCGGCCCAATCTATAAACGAGTATATTTTAAAGGCTAACACTCTCCAACAAGCCGGGATTTTAAAAAAAGCGATTGCAGTAATGGAAGAAGCCATACAAAAACACCCCGATGAAGCATTGGCTTACTCATATTGCGGATTTTTCAACGGTATGCAAGCGGGGGCAACCAAGGATCTTGTGGAAGCCGGCAACTTGGTTGCCAAAGCATTTTCCCATCTTGATAAAGCGGTTTCCCTGAATCCAAACCATCCAATGCCACGATTCCACCGCGGTGTGCTGGGCATCAATGTGCCTGAATTTCTAGGTAAGCTGGACCAGGGAATAGGGGATCTGGAAGTGTTGCTGAAATTGGCAAAAAAGGACAGGAAAAGTGTTCGTAGAGACACATTGTTCAATGCATCTCTTCTACTAGCTCAAGGCTATGAGAAAAAAAAGGAGTGGGACAAGGCCTTGAATCTTTTGCAACAATTTCTCAAAATCGCTCCCAAGGGCCAATGGACAAACACAGCTAAAATCCAGATAGAAAGGGTAAAGACAAGAAGGGTTGAACAAAAAGGGAAGGCGGTCAGCATATTAGTAAGGGTTAATTGAAACATATAACCAATCCTTTCATCTGTTCTCCATTCAGAAAGCAGGCAGCACTGAATAATTTTACTCAGACAATTGCTAAATATACCCATGGATTTCACCACACATTTCCTCGATCCGCTGCCACGCCGTTACACCGGATGAAGGGGCTGGCCAGTCAGTTAAAAGTGAGGAATATATTTATTAAGGATGAATCAAACCGGCTTGGATTAAAATCGTTTAAGGTGCTTGGCGCCACTTTTGCCATTGCCCGGTTTCTGGCGCATCGATGGGGGATTCCACCCAGAAAAATTGAATGTGGTGTTTTAACAAAAAAGGCGACTGGTTCGAACCAGGAATCCCTTACCTTTACCACGGCCAGTGATGGCAATCATGGTCGAGGAGTAGCCTGGGCTGCCAGGGAACTGGGTTTCCCGGCTAAGGTGTTTCTACCAAAAGGTACTGCTGATTCAAGGATAAAAGCCATTTCATCTTTCGGCGCATTGGTGGAGGTTACTGATGTTAACTATGACGATTCAGTCCGCATGGCCAGAGAAGCGGCTTCCCGCAATAACTGGATCCTCGTTCAGGATACTGCATTGGGTGATTATTTTCAGATTCCCTTGTGGATTATGCAGGGTTATCTCACCATGATTCACGAGGCCATGGAATTACTTTTTAAACGGGGAAACACTCCAATTTCTCATGTGTTTCTACAGACTGGAGTTGGTTCTTTGGCCGCTTCGGTTCTGGGTTACCTGGTTAACCGCATGGGGGAACAATACCCCAGAGCAATCATTCTGGAGCCCCATCAAGCCGCTTGTTATTTCGAGTCTCTTAAAATAGGTGATGGCAAATCCCATCCAGCCAGAGGCAATTTGGATACGGTCATGGCTGGTTTGTCCTGTGGTGAGGCCAATCCTCTGGCCTGGGAGATCCTAAAATCTTATGCCCACAATGCCATATCCTGCTCTGATAGGCTGGCCCTCCAGGGCATGAGGAGATTGGCAAATCCAACTAACTCTGACCCAAATATTGTATCTGGTGAATCGGGAGCTGCTGTCAGTGTTGGTGTACTGAATGAAATAATGACGAACTCCAAATTTAAGGATTTGCGAAAGGATTTGAAGTTAAACCGTCAATCCAGTATTCTCCTTATTAATACTGAGGGCGATACTGATCCCACTATGTATCGCAAGATTACTGAGGCTTAACCTTACTCATATCCGGGTGTTTTTGATGGAAGGTAGTGGCATTTTGAAAAGCTTTGGCCATAACCAGGGTTTTGGTTTCCTGAAATAGATTGCCCACAAAAGTGATACTGGTGGGATTTCCCTCTTTGTCAAAACCGTTGGGTAATACCACAGCAGGATGACCGGTAAGGTTGGTGAGCAAGAGATTGTTTCCTGCGAACGTTGGTGCCACATACACATCAATCTCTTTCAAGGTTTCTATCATATCTCTGATGAGTTGAGTTCGAATACGGTTGGCCTGAATGTATTCTACAGCGGGAATCAGGCGTGAGGCTCGGAAAACATTTGGCCAGGCCCGTCTCACCTGGCGTTTTAATAAATCATCCCTGTTTGACCGGGTTAGCTCATCAAAAGCGGCAGCTGCTTCGGCGTTTAAAATGAAGGAGAGGGGATTAACCGGAGTGGTTGGCAGTTCTAATGGAATTAATTTAACACCCAGAGCACGCAGAGTTTCAAGGACCCGCTTGTCATTCGGACTTTTCTTGGCATCCCGGTCAAACTCTTTTTTTAAATAGCCCACACGGATATCCTTAAGATTAATGTTGGGATTCCAGTGGAAGGGAACATCTTTGACCGTGGGATCGTTGCCGTCTGGACCCTGGATAACACTGAAAACCAGGGCACAATCCTCCACGCTGCGGCAAATTGGGCCAATTTTGTCCATGCTCCAGCTCAGTGCCATGGCACCATAGCGGCTAACCCGGCCAAAAGTTGGCCGTAAACCGGTGACACCGCAGCGTGCGGAGGGAGAGACAATGGAACCCCAGGTTTCGGTACCTATGGCGAATCCCACCAGGCCGGCAGATGTGCACGCCGCTGAACCTGCGGATGAACCGCTTGATCCCTGTTTTGGATTCCAGGGATTGCGTGTTTTTCCTTTGTACCACACATCTCCCCAGGCAAGAGCCCCCATAGATAGCTTGGCAACCAGGACAGCACCAGCAGCGTGCAGACGTTTGACCACCGTTGCATCTTCAGCAAACACCTGTTCCTTATAGGGGCCTGCTCCCCAGGTTGTTTTTGTTCCCTTGGTGGCCAACAGGTCTTTTGCTCCCCAGGGGATACCATGCAGGGGCCCGCGGTAATTTCCAGCGGCAATCTCCTCATCTGCTCTTTTCGCTTGTTCCATGGCCAGCTCTTCGGTCAGAGTAATTACACAATTAAGGCTTGGGCCATATTTCTTAAGTCGCTGGAGATATAATTTGGTTAATCGAGTGCTGGTGAGTTGACGTGACTTTATCAGATAGGAGAGGGCTGTAACTGGAAAAAAAGCCAGTTCTTCATCGGTTTTGGCAATGTCAACATGGGGTAGGGAAAATTTATGGTTTGTAAACGTATCCGTTGATACCGGTATGCCGTGAGGCAGGGGATCGAATACCAGGGCAGGCCGGAGGGCATTTTTTATGGGAAATTCTCTCAGCTTTTGGTAATGCGACAGGTTTTCCTTCACATCATCTTTCATCAGCTGGCGTTCCTGCTCAGTAAACTTCAGGCTAATTAATTGTTGGGCATGTTCAATATTTTTTATTAAATTGCCCTTACCTGACGAAGAGAGGTGGATGATGTTAATAACCGCACTGATGGCAAGTAAAACAAATAATATGATGCACATCACTACCCAGGTTTTGGCAGATTTGTTGTTGCCGTTTTTTTCCGTCATTTTACCTCCGATGGAGCATAACTCTCATTCATTGTACTCCATTCCCCGGTTTTTTTTAACCAAAAAATTTGTTTAAAAATTTGGCG
>CBFDCH010000184.1:0-5773 GCA_965603235.1 uncultured bacterium
CTTTAGTTTGTTCTGAAAAATTTCCGCCAACTGCAAGAAATACCCTGTTCTGGTATGAGGTGATAAAGAGTTTCCCTTCAGGTTGACGAACCGGATAATATGGCCTTTGCCACTTTAGTTTTAATGACTCTATTTTTTTTAGATGATTCCCTTCTGATTTGTAAATCTCTACTTTCTCGGGGTAGTATAAAAAGTGCCTGAGCCCTCCACGTTTATCGAGAAAACTTTTACAGTCAAGCAGATGCTTGCCTGCCTTCATCTCTACAACTCTGGCAAATCCGGTGGACTTAAATCCATAGTCCCGGGCCAGAATTAAATCACTTTCGCCCTTGCTGATCGCAGTTTCCAAGTATTTCAGGTTAACAATTCGGTCCTTGTCACGGGAATAAATCACCAAACCCACACCGAGTTTCCCCCTGCTGCTGATTAACTTTATGTAAATTAGATAGTTTAATTTATGAATTCTGTTAAGGTTGAATTTTCCTTTTCCTCTAACAAAATTGATAAATAGGTCGGTAAATTTATAGGTGGGATTCGCTTCGAGTTTAGAAACCAAAAGCTGGTAAAATTTTTGCGATGCATCATCAGACAGGAGGGAGTAATTATCAAGTTTTACCACTGAATAGCGAACATTTTGTTTACCGGTGAAATAGGTGATGACATGGTTGGCTGCCCGGTTAGACAGGTTGTCAATTTCACTTTTCAGGAGTACAGAGGTGGTTAATAAAATAAAAATTGTGAGTAAGATTCTTGTGATTTTATTAGTCAATGTAATTATTTCTTTTTTATTACAATCTGCAGGTTCAAATTTACCTTTACTTCATTTTTGTTCTTTGGTATTTCAAGATTCAGGGGAACATTAATCGTTTGAATCTCTGTTTTCGGCTCCACCTCTTTGGCAGGTTTTTGCTCTTTGGATTTTTCAGGCTCAGTTTTTTGCTCTGCGCTTTTCTTGGGTTTTTCAGTTTCAAGTTCCAAGGCATCATCTTCAAGTTGTACCACTGAGTCTTCTTCCTGAATATCGTCTTCAATAAAACCATCCAGGATATTATCTTCCAGATTGAAGATGTCCTCATCTTTACTATCAGATGATTCCGCTTCCTCCTCAGCATCAATCAGAGGACTGGATAGTTCAAAAATGGCTTCTTTTTCAGTATCTTCAGTGCTCTTGTCTCTCTTTTCCCCCTTGCCCTTCTTCTCTTCGTTTTCAGAGCTTTCACTGGTCACTTCTTCCCGAGAAAACATAACCGTCTTATCCCGCTGAAAGACCGAAAGTTTGTTTTTTAGATAGATAATCACCATTTTCATAATGGTATGAAGAGCTTCATGAATATTTTCACCGGTTGTGGCTATGGTTGGGAAGAATGGCCGGTTTTCCTGGTTGATATCATCATTGATGTTGTCTATCGGCAGTATCTCTTTAAGATCACGTTTGTTGAACTGCAGGATGATGGGAATTTCAGAATAGGCGATATTGTTGGCTTTAAGATTTTCTTTGAGGTTATCAAAACTTTCAATGTTCTGATCTCTCATTATAACCTGGGAATCTGCAATGAAAACAACCCCGTCTGCCCCCTGTAAAACCAATTTTCGAGTGGCATCATAAGAGACCTGCCCGGGGACAGTGTAGAGTTGCATTTTTATTGAATAATCGCCAAGCTGTCCGATTTCAATCGGCAAAAAATCAAAAAATAGGGTGCGGTCCCCATCAGTATCCAGAGTTATTAATTTACCCTTTTTCTGGAATTCTTTATTGGAATATATATATTTCAGACAGGTTGTTTTTCCACTAAGTGCAGGCCCATAATAGACAATTTTAACCGTGATCTCTTTGTTATTATAATTGACAAAAGCCATTTATCTAAAAGGGATCGCCACTTTCATCATATGGATACTCTGTATCATTATTAATGTCTTTTTCCGGAATCTTAGCCTGGGCATCAGGTGTTCCGGAGAAAGATGAGTCTTTGCTATACCCACCATTTGCACCTTCTTGACCTGAATATGATGTCCCTTTATTTGTTTTTTCCAATACGACCAAATTGCCAATTTCTATTTCAGTTTTGCTACGGTTCTGATCATTTTTGTCTTTCCACTTGCGGGTCCTCAGTTTTCCTTCAATGAGAACCAACGCTCCTTTACTAATGATCTTTTCAATCCTCTGGGCAAGTGGTCCCCAGGCAACCAGGTTGTGCCACTCCGTGGTTTCCTTCCACTCATTGTTCTTATCACGGTAACCTTCATTGGTGGCTAAACTGAATTTTGCCACATCCCTGCCAATACTGGGGATGTGAGATACTTCTGGATCTGAACCAACCCGGCCGACAATGATAACACGATTTAGACTGCGTACGTTCATGGTTGTTATTCCATTATTTCATTAATTTTACGCTGTGCCAGTTTGGCTTCATCAGATAAAGGGTATTGTGAGATCAATCCTTTTAACACATTTATCCCTTCCGATTCTTTACCCATCTCTATCAATGCAAAACCCTTTTTAAGGGTAGCACCCAACACCTTATCCCCTTCTGCATATTTTTCAATCAATTCATTAAAGGTAGTGATGGCGTCCTGAAATAACCTTTGCGTGTAGTAACATTCACCAATCCAATACATGGCGTTGTCAGTTCTGGTATGTGTGGGATACAATTTAACGAATTGTTTAAAACCATCAACAGCCAGTTTGTAGTTTTTGGCCAGAAAATCTGAGTATGCAGTGTAGTAGATACTATCAGGTGACTGAATAACATTGTTCGTTTGGCTATTATCAGTGGTGGTGTTTGCCGCATCGACCGGGCGAGTTGCAGATGGCATGGAAATGAGTTTGTCATTGACCTTGGCAATGCTGTTTTTCAAATCATTGATCTCTTCTTTAATAAACTGAAGACTCAATAGCAAGTTCTCCTTTCCTTCATTCGTGTCGGCTTGGTTGCGGGTCATGGCTGCTACTTTGGTCTCAATGATTTTCACTTTGCTGAACATGGATGAGAATTCTGTAGATATGATGGTCACTTTTTGCTCGAGGTTTGTGATTAAGGCTTCCAGTTTTGCCAGTTTTTCCAAAATAAGTTTGGTGTCCTTGCGAATGGCGTGAACCGGCGCATGGATGATGATGACAAAAAGCAAGGTGATAAGAAGGTTTTTTTTCATTGATTATTTTTTGGTGATAATGAATTCGTCTCTGCGATTCATGAAATAGGTATTTTCATCAACTCCTCTTACGGCAGGACGATTTTTGCCATAGGAGATGGTTTTGATACGATTAAGAGAAACGCCCAGAGATTCCAGATATTTCTTGGCCGCATCAGCTCGTTTTTCACCAAGAGCCAGGTTGTATTCAACCGTACCCCTTTCGTCACAATGGCCCTCAATTACGATCAATACAGAAGAGTGTTTCAACAGCCAATCGGCATTCTTATGCAAGTTCCCTTTCATATCCTCGCGGATATTATATCTGTCGAAATCAAAATGTATCTTCTTCAAATCACCTGCTTTGTTTAGTTCCTCAATACTCGCTCTCTGATAAATTTCTTCCTCGGTTAAGGTAGGTTTCTCAATCTTCGGGGTTTTTTCGCCAACTTTTTCAACCACAGGACCTTTATCTACCGGTTCCACCTTGGCTTTTTTCCCGCAACCAGCGAAAGAGACTAACAGAAAAGCAATAATTAAAAGACCAATATAAAAACGTTTCATGAATCCTCCTTGTATTAGAATTTATTTATAATACACAAATAAATTTTTGTCAAATCCGCTTTTCATTTTTTTTGCCAGGCAGGCATCTTGTTTTCGCCTTTTGTGGTCAGTCTTTTTAGATTTGCGCCATCATAGTCCACAGTATAGAGTTGGTAACGTCCGGAGCGGTTAGAGGAGAAAATTATATGCCTGCCATCGGGCGACCAGGTGGGATTTTCATTTCTGCCGGCATTCTCTGTCAGTTTTGTCATGGTGTTATTCTTATTATGATAAATATAAATATCGAGCCTGCCCTCGACCATTGACACATATGCAATACGGCTGCCGTCCGGGGACCATGAGGGAGAATCAAAATGAGTGCCATCATAGGTGATACAACGGACATTTGCCCCCTCATTGTCCATGATATAAACTCTCGGGATGCCACTTCGCTGAGAGACAAAAGCAATCTCTTTGCCGTTTGGGCTCCAACAGGGTGAGGTGTCTATGGTACGGTTGAAAGTCACACGTTTTTCCCTGCCGGTTTCCATGTTTCGGATATAAATCTCAGCATTGCCCGCTTTTTTGGACGATGTGTAAACAATTTGTTCACTATCAGGAGCCCAATCCGCTGCATAATTTACACCACCGGTGGATATCATCTCCGTTTTTCCAGTGTAGATATGAAACATAAAAAGATCCGGGCTTCTTCTACGATATGAAGTATATAGCACCTGCTCGCTGTTGCGACTCCAAGCTGGTAGAATGTCAATCGTTTGATTATGGGTTATCCTCTGTAGCCTCTTTCCGTCGTAGTCCATGAAATATATTTCCTTATTGCCATCACGGTCAGAGACAAAAGCCAGTTTGGTGGTAAAAATGGCTTTCTCACCAAAATGTTTCATCATTTCATCAGCCGCTCTATGAGCGATCAGTCGTGAGAACTCCAATTTCCCCCCTAGATGTCGGCCAAAAAGAAACTTACCATTATTTACTGCATACACCTTCATTGAGAAAATTATTCGTTTCTCCGGTGATATTTCCACTTCACCGGTAATCAGGTATTTGGCCTGAATGGACGCCCAATCTTTAAATATAATATTGCCGGGATCGAATTTCTGAATATAAGTATAGTGATCACGTGGTATTAACCTGAACACTCTGGAATAGTTCATATCCGCCCAAAGTGTCTGGTATATCTCGTTTTTAATCGCCTCATCCACCTGCGATTTGTCAGAGAAAACGAATTCCGGTATAGCCACTGGGATAATGGGCATCCCCTCCCTGATACCAAGACGTACCTCTTGTTGAGCATGTATAGAGCCAGCCGTCAGTACAACAAGAAAAATAACCATCAAAGTACAACGCTTCAATCTCGTTCTCATTTCTATTTCTCCCATGTAAAATCAAAGTGGACAACCAGGTACTGGTATGGATAATCAGCAGGCAGCTGAGGAAATGGAGCCGCATTTTCGATCGCCCGATGAGCAGACATATCCAAAGATCGGATACCACTTTTTCTCTCAATTTTTATATCCTTTACCTCGCCATTGCGAAATATTTTAAAATATACGGTGGTTATAAATTTTCCTTTTAACCCGGGAGTAACCAGGGAACTATACCATGAGGATGAGACCTCTTGAATAATCTGATCATAATAGTAGGCATAGGGTGAAGATGAGCCACTTCCTCCCATACCCCCGCCAGATCCGCTTCCTGCTCCGGTTCCGTATCCAGAGCCGCTTCCAGCCCCCAGGGATACCCCCTTACGTTGAAGGTTAATCCCGGTCTTCCCCTTCTCTTTATTCTGGTTTTCCGTCCCCTTGTCTGTTGAGGGAGTCCTCTTGGGTTTGCGTACAACGGATATCATCTCCTGTCTTTCAGGTTCTTTCTTCTTGGTTTTTTTAGGGGTTTTACTTTTTTTATTGTTTGTTTTTTTGGGATAGCGTAAAGCGGCCTGGGCTTCCTTTTTTACAGTAAGATCTTTCATGCGCAGGGTGTTTTGTTGCGCGTTGGCGGTCTCTTCACCCGCATCTTTTTTAAGGGTGGGCGGAGGTGTCGATCCCCTTCCCCCGCCGCCACTGCCGGAGAAACTTATAAG
>CBFDCH010000185.1:0-5772 GCA_965603235.1 uncultured bacterium
TTTGTGATGGTTGTTCACGAATAGATAATTTTTATATCTGGTCCTCAGGTTCTTTTCTTCTTTGGAAACCATACAGCCGGTGACAAACCATTTGATGTTGGTGCGGTTATAAACCTTTTTGAGAAACTTTAAGACATCACGTTCCGCCTTGGCGGTAACACAACAGGTGTTCAGTATACCAAAATCTGCATCACTGACATGTTGGGTGAGCCGGTAGCCGGAATTTTCCAGTTCAATAATGCATTCTTGGATTTCAGCCTGGTTGGATCTGCAACCAAAATAATCGACATAAAATTTCATCAGTCCTTTAACTTATCTTTTAACCGGTCGCTCTTCTCCTTTACCATTTCCTTTTGTTTGTGCCTGAATACCTTTAGTTTATCATTAATGGTGCTATCCGTCAGGGCCAGAATGGCTGCGGCAAAGAGGGCCGCGTTCACTCCGCCGGAGCTGCCAATGCTAAAGGTTGCCACTGGAATTCCTCCCGGCATCTGTACCATGGAGTACAATGAGTCAATGCCTGAGAGAGCGGAACTGATGGGGATACCCAGCACGGGTAGTAATGTATGAGAAGCCACTACTCCAGGTAAATGTGCAGCGCCACCGGCAGCTGCTATAATCACACGAACTCCCTTCTCCTCAAAATCCCTGACGAGTTGAAGGGTGCGTTCCGGAGTCCGATGGGCTGAGCTTACTTCTATTTCAAAGGGAATATTCAATTCCTGAATTATTTGTACTCCCTTTTCCACCTGGGGATAATCTGAATCACTTCCCAAAATGATGCCAATTTTCGGATTCATTCAACCAACCTCCCAATATCCTTTCTGAAATATATATTATTGTAACTGACAAACGATATGGCATCATAGATGGTTTTCATGGTATCTTTCAGGGAAGCGCCGGTTGCGCAAACATTAAGCACCCGCCCACCCGCTGTCAGGTAATTGTTGTCTTCAAATGTGGTGCCAGCGTGGAATATTTATACTCCATGCGCCTTGGCCCGTTCCAACCCGTCTATTTTCATGCCAGTGCTGTATTTTTGCGGATATCCCTTGGATGTCATAACCACACAGGCGGACACGTTGGTATCCCATTCCACGGACATGTCATACAGGTTGCCATCCGCTGACCCCTCTAAAAGTTCAACCAAATCACTCTTCAAACGCATCAGGATCGGTTGTGTTTCCGGGTCTCCGAAACGGACATTGTATTACAGTACCATGGGCCCCTTTGTGGTAATCATCAAACCGGCATAAAGAATGCCGCGGAACTCTTTTCCCTCGAACCGGAGCCCCTCAGTGGTTGGGGAAATAATGGTTTTCATAATAGTGTTGTATAGATCTTTGCTGCTTAAAGGAGATGGGCTGATGGCACCCATGCCTCCGGTATTGGGTCCTCGATCCTGTTCGTAAGCTTTTTTGTAATCCATGGAAGAGACCAGAGGGATGGCCCGTTTTCCGTCAGCAACGACCATAAATGACATCTCCTGTCCGGTAAGGAACTCCTCGATGAGAACTCTGTCACCGGCATTGCCGAACCGTTTCTCGTCCATAATGATTCTGATACTCTCTTCGGCTGCTTCCAGATCTTTACAAATGAAGACTCCTTTGCCTGCTGCCAGGCCGTCTGCTTTTACAACTATTGGAAATTTTCTTTTTTTCAGATGGCTTAACGCTTCAGCCGAAGAACTGAAAATACCGAATTCAGCTGTGGGTATATTATTTTTTTTCATAAATTCCTTGGCAAAGGATTTTGAACTCTCTATGGTAGCGGCTTTTTGGGTGGGGCCAAATATTTTTAAATTCCTTTTTTTGAATTCATCAACAATACCGAGGGAAAGGGGTATCTCCGGTCCAATAACGGTAAGATCAACCTTTTCTTTCTGCGCGAAATCCGCTGCTTCGATGATGCTGGAAGGTTTTATGCTCACCAGTTCGGCCAGATCCTGCATGCCGGCATTTCCCGGTAGTGCATAGATTTTTTTAACCCTCTTGGATTGGGAAATTTTCCAAACCAGAGCATGTTCCCTTCCTCCTGAACCCACAACCATTACCTTCATTTTTCCTCCTATAAACTATATAAAACGGCGAGCTGAATTTTTCCGCTTTTCCTTTATGCCCGCTTTTCAATCACGGCAGGTTAAAGAATTTGCATTTAAAATTATAATGAAAAATGGAACAAATCTCAAGGTCTATTGTACTAAAATGGCTGGCCGATTATTTCCCCGGGAAAGGATACGGTCGGCTGGACAATCCCAATTTCTCATTGTTTATAGGGCCTAAAGAGCAACTTCAACTGTGCTGAAATGTAAGGTTCACCATTTGACAAAAGAAGGGTTAAAAACTATAATGGACAAATGATTGAGGATTTCGATGATTTCGTTAAACCTGGAAGTGAAGAAGAATCACTTTTAAAAAAAATCAACCGCAAAAAGTTACCGAAACATGTGGCTATCATTATGGATGGTAACGGCCGTTGGGCCAAGATGAGAGGGATGGATCGAGCCATGGGCCACAGTGAAGGGGCAAAAACAGCCAGGGAAATTTCCGAGTGTGCCGCCCGCCTGGGCATTAAACATTTAACGGTATTCACTTTTTCCAGTGAGAATTGGAAACGTTCCTTGAGAGAAGTCAATATGCTGATGAACCTTTTATATGACAATTTGGTTCAGGAAAAAGACCTGCTGATGAAAAACGGTATCCGCTTGAATGTGCTGGGTGATATCAAACGGCTGCCCGGCAAGTTGCGCAAAAAGCTGGCCGAGATTATGGATTTATCCACGACCAATAAAGGTATGCAGATTAACCTGGCCCTCAATTATGGATCCAGGATTGAAATAGTTAATGCGGTGAAAAAAATTATCAAAGCAAATGTTTCTCCGGGTAAAATCAATGAAACCCTTTTTTCACAATATTTATTGACCAATGGGTGTCCCGATCCCGATCTGGTAATACGGACATCCGGAGAATTCAGGATCTCCAATTTCCTCCTTTATCAGATTGCCTATGCGGAGCTCTATTTCACTGACATCCTCTGGCCCGATTTTAGAACCGGGGAATTTCTGAAGGCCATTGTTGAGTTTCAAAGTAGAGAGAGGAGATTCGGGAGAGCATGAAAAATATTTTCAAGAGAACTCTCACTGCCATTGTCTTGGTCGTT
The DNA here is from genome assembly GCA_965603235.1 of uncultured bacterium. Classification (GTDB taxonomy): domain Bacteria; phylum Acidobacteriota; class Aminicenantia; order UBA2199; family UBA2199; genus CBFDCH01. Next base: position 3,160 of record CBFDCH010000185.1, read on the forward strand.
TTTGTGATACTCGCCGTTCATTTTTTGCCTGCCATTTATTTTGCAGTCCTGCTCTACCTGGTTATTGGTCTGGCAGTCTGGGAATTGGTGAGGCTGGTCCAGCTTAAAACCCATTCGAAGGTTTTGCTTTTTTTCAATGGGGCAATCATCTCTTTATCTTTTATCTGGGCGAAACTCGATCTTTTACAGGCAGCAGTTTTTGTATTGATCACCACTGCTATTTTTTTATTGTTTTCGATAAAAGAGAAGCAGGCTATAACTACCTTTGTGACAGATTTCGGCCTCCATCTCATCGTTTATTTTTATCTCTATTTACCACTTTTCTTTATATTTAAATTAAAAGAAGCCAATCCCTTTTTTCTTTTCTTCCTGATCCTGGTTATCCTGATCGGGGATTCGGCCGCCTTTTTTATCGGCTCCCTGCTTGGCAAACGCCAGGCCTATCCCATGGCTTCACCCAATAAAACAATTGAGGGAGTTATTGCTGCCGTAATATTTGCCGGGCTGGGCGGGATATTGGCCAAGCTGTTATTTCCTCTGTCCGTAACCCTGCTGCAAGCCGCGGTTACGGGTGCAGCCATGGGATTGTTGTCACTGCTATCCGATCCGGTGGAGTCATTATTTAAGCGAGCCGGTGATGAAAAGGACTCCGGTAATTTACTGCCCGGCCATGGTGGCGTGTTGGATCGTCTGGATAGTTATATTTTTTGTGCACCCACTCTTTTTTACCTGGTTAAATATTTTTGGAAACTATAGGTGTGCAGGAATCATATAAGGTGAATTTTTCTGAAAATTTAAAATGAGACAAGTCATTGTGTTGGGTTCAACCGGTTCCATTGGCCGGAATACTCTGTCTGTATTGGCTGAAAATCGGGATAAATTCCTTGTTAAGGGATTGGCTGCCGGCGAAAATATTACTTTGCTGGCTGACCAGATCAAGGAGTTTTCTCCCCCTATCGTTTGTGTAAAAAACCGACAGGCTGCTCAACAACTAAAGGAGGGATTCCCGTCCCAGGCCGTTGTATACGGCCAGGAGGGATTGATGGAATTGGTTGCTCAGGATGGTGTCGACACTGTGGTCAGTGCCATCAGCGGTACAGTTTCCCTGCAAGCTACCGAAGCGTCGATTCAACGGAACCATAGAATCTGTTTGGCCAACAAAGAAACACTGGTGGCTGCCGGAGATTTAATAAACAAGAAACTTAAGGGAACACAGGCAGAACTCATTCCCATTGACAGTGAACAGAGCGCTATTTTTCAGAGTATTGGTATGAATCAGCGGGAGTCTATCCGGCGAATCATTCTTACCGCTTCCGGGGGCCCTTTTTTTGGCAAATCAAAAGAGGAGTTTTCCTCTATCTCCGTTAAGCAGGCTCTGGCTCATCCTACCTGGTCCATGGGTACAAAAATAACCATTGATTCTGCTTCTTTGATGAACAAAGCACTGGAAATTATTGAAGCGTATTATCTCTTTGATTTAAAACCGGAGCAGATTGATGTGATCGTTCACCCCCAGAGCATTATCCATTCCATGGTGGAATATGTCGACTCTTCAATAATCGCCCAGATGAGTTTTCCTGATATGAGAATACCCATTCTTTACTCGCTTAGTTATCCGCATCGGTTTGAATTTACCGGCCGGCCAATGACCTTTTCACAAATGAACCGGCTCGAGTTTTTTGAAGTGGATACAGATGCCTTCTCCTCAATTCCCATGGCTTACCATGTTCTTGAAAAGGGCGGTAATGCGGGTGCGGTTTTAAATGCGGCCAATGAGGTGGCTGTTGAATTTTTTCTGAAAGAGAAGATTAATTTCCTTGATATATTTACCGTGGTTGAAAAAATATTGTATAATGAAACCTTTTATCCGCTAAATAGTGCAGAAGATGTACTGGCAACAATAGATGAGATTAAGAATAAAACGATTACTTTACTCGAGAAGGGAGCTTTTAGATGATCACAATATATAGAATCCTGTCACTGGCCATTGTTTTGGGAATCATTGTCCTTGTTCATGAATTTGGACATTATGTGGCCGCTCGCTTGATGGGAGTCCGGGTCGAGGTGTTTTCCTTCGGTTTTGGCAAGCGATTATTTGGCAAAAAAGTCGGTGACACGGATTTCCGCGTAAGTTTAATCCCGCTGGGTGGTTTTGTTAAAATGGCAGGAGAAGAAGACTTTGAAGGGGATGTAATTACCGGGAAAAAAGGAGCTGAGCGGGATTCGCTTCCAGCGGAAAAAAAAGAGTATAAACCTTATGAATTCCAATCAAAGAACAGGGCACAGAAGATTTTTATTTTAACCATGGGCCCTTTTATGAATCTGTTCCTGGCCTTTTTCATCCTCACCATGATAAATGTTACCGGTGTGGAAGTACAAAAGTATAAAACAGAAGTCCCGGTGATTGGGTTTGTGAAGCCTGATTCTCCGGCTGCTCAAGCTGGACTACAAATTGGTGATACGATTCAATCCTTAAACAACCGCTCTCTCAGGAATTGGAAGGAACTGGAAATGTTTATTGCCGCCAATCCAAATGAAACCCTGGTTATTGGTTATATGCGGGACTCAAAAGAAGCAAGCACAAAGCTGAAGGTAGGGGCTACAAAAAAGAAT
>CBFDCH010000186.1:0-5768 GCA_965603235.1 uncultured bacterium
AATTTATATTTTCACATCCGCAAGTATGTTGTTGTCCCTGGGAGCAAACGAGTTTAGTGTTTAATTATGACTGAGGTTTGAATCTTGAAGCTAGCGGGTGCTTATGCCGAAAGGAAAGCCGAACGGAGCTCTGGGAGGGGGAGCGGGGGTCAGGGTCTGCCTCAACTCTTTCTTTAAAATCTGAATTTTTCTGGCGTAATGGCTTGCATAAAAGAGATTGATACCGGTTGCGCTCAGAAATACCGGGGTGCTCAGGATTCCGCCAATCAGACAGGCCGTACTGAGATAGGGTGAAATGGTGCTTAGCGATGAACTGGCGAGGAGTGCCACTATGGCAATGAGGCTCCACTTCAGCCAATTATCGGCCTTCCTGGACGCCCGGTTTTGCATGGTTTCATATTGAATGATCTGCTGACAAATTTGTTCTCCGTTTATATTGTTGATTGAGTGACTCATCATCTCTCCTCTAATGTTTTGATTAAGCAATTTCAATGCCATTTATTTCCTTCTGAATTGTAGACAAATGGATACAGTAAATGGTTACACAAAAAAATTGCTCTTATTTTTTAGAGGAAAGCGCAATGATGTGCGGCTGTCGGAACGGACCGGATATAATCCGTGGTATAAGATTCAGGCAAACATTGTAAAGTGCTAGCGGATGCACTCCAGGTAATAGGAGTAGATTTCCGGAAAGTGTTTTTTTAATTGTTTGCGATAGGTGGAAATGATTTCAATTGACACATTTTTTTTACGATAATACTCGGCCAGATAGAAATTGTTGAGAAAATTGATCACCCAATCCCGCTCCTCACGGATGGGCAGAATCACCTGCAGCCTCTCCACCAGGTAGGTGGCCACATCCTCATTCGGGATCAGCGGGATAACACTCTTGCTCCACATGCGTACAAAATCATGCAAAAATTCTCCGTAAAAATCCGCATGCGCTTTTTTGATCTCTTCCACCCAATCCCCGATCTTATCATCCACAAAATATTTGCCCTTTAATATGAAGGGGTTGATTACCAGTGAGAGGGCCATCCTGTTGTTGGCCTCTTTGTAATTACCATCCTTGAAGTAGTAGACAGCCATTAACTGGCGAATAAAGGCATGTTCACCATCTTTCTGAATATACTCTTCACACACCTTTTTTAAGTTGTCATAATCTTTTAAATAGAAGTAGAATTCCGCCGGATGGAGTTTTTCCGTGATAAATTTCCAGGAATTGTCCCCGATCCTGGTGGTAATCTCCCGGGCCAATCCCTCCATCAGGATGTTGCGGGGCAGCGGCGTATCCAGGTAACCGCCACCGTCAAATTCACGGTACAGGGCGACCAGTGAAAGGATATCATCCTTGGCAATGGTTGAAAGCTTAGCCTGCAGGGCCTGCATGGCCTCAATCTCTGAGGTCAGCTCTTTGGGGGGTGGAGGTTTCATGTCCTCGAGCAACAGGCTTAACAATTGGATCGCTCTTTCAATGTCGAGCAGAGCCAGGCTCTCGTTTACTTTTTTGCTGACGATTTTGCGGTCAGAATAGAGCTGCTCACGCATATCCTGCAATGTGTCGTCTTCTTTTATATCCATTTGTGCCTGTAGCTTTACTAACAATATAGTTTAATTTTCAGTTTTCTTCAAGTCTGACCGGTTACTTATTTGTGGGCCTTGGGGTGACAGGTATTGCACAGCATGCGGCTGACAACTTCAGGCTCATTGGGCGCCTGCTGACCCCTGGCATGACAACCCAGGCAATCGTGGGCTTCCGGGCTGATCTGGTTAACCGGATTGAACCTGTTTAAACCGGCTTGGTTCAGCAATTCTGCTGTGCGTCCGGCCACATCCGCCACCACACGGCCACACCGCCTCCGCCGTACGAGCTCATCTGAAATCAGTATTGAACCCAGTTAAAAAGTTAAAAAGTTAAAAAGTTCAAGATCAAAAACTAATAAGGGGACAAACGCCAAGAACCTTACCTTATCAAACGTCCATACCTTTCTATTTAATCTCCTGGACGTGGAGTTGCCAATCCTCGTCCTCGTTTTCCTGGATCCAGTAAATCTTGTCATTGTGGATGGTCTCCAGGCGGACGCCCATCATCACGGCCATGACCCATTGTTTGGCTGTACGGGGTACAAAGGTCTTTTTCAATACCTTGCCCTTCAGGTCCATGATTATATATTCCACTTTGTCACCCTTTGTCTTAAACGTGGTGATGTAGATCTTGTTGTTGTCAATGTCCATGGTGTTGATGGGGGGATTATGGGCCGGAAAGTCAAAATGGAAGTTTTTGGCGAAATCCTTCCACTCAAAGCCGAACTGGGTCAGCTGGCGCTGGATCTGGGGATCCATTTCAATGTCCTTGACGATCTGTTTTTTATCAGCACCTGAAAAAGGAATTTTTTCAAACGGTTTGTTGATTTCATACAATTTTTTGCCCTGAAAATCAAACACCTCAATCACAAATCCCTTTTTACTCTCCTCTATGAATATTTTGTTATCAGCTACCTGGTAGGTTAAAAAGTCCTTGCCCATGTCCAGATGGAGGTTGGGGAAAGCGCCCTGTTGTATAAATTTGTGCCGGTACAACTCCTTGACCTCTTTCAACTCCTGGTCGTATATCTTCACTGCAGTGGTGGACAGGGATCCATCCTGGGGTTGAACCAGGCGGCGGGCAACATAATTTTTGCCAATGGGGGTGATCAATCCCACCAGGGTGGATTTGCGTTTCTCCCGTAAATACTCACCGTCAGGTGTGAACCATAACAATTTGTCAATCGATTCCACTAACAAGAAATCTTTATAAGCCTGCAGGCGCAGGGGCAGGTTGAGAACTATTTTGTACTCCCCGGGCCCCTCACCCTTTTTGCCAAAGGAATTGAGCAGTTCTAAATTTTTCAATGAATAGACCCTGATTTTTTCGGCATCCATGACAAAGAGCCGTTCGCCGTGGATGTCAATAATGGAGGGTTTCATGATCCCATCCAGTACTCCCAATGTCTCACCCGGCAGCAGAGTGGCTATAGCCGCCAATATTACCATAAACATAAACAAGTGTCTCATGCTAATCTCCTCAATATATTAAACGGAAAAACATTATAAAAAGATCCGAAAAAAAATTGAAAAGGGAAGGGGATGTACGTGGGAGCAAACAATGATTGTTGTTTAAACCATAATCTTGAATTAAATGTGGCATTGTCATACACTTTGCCTGGAAAATGAATAGAATTTTTGTTCCATACCTTTCAAGGTTACCGATTGTTTGTTACTTTTTGTCTACTCCTCCGTTAAGGAGGGTGTGAAGATCAATGCGAGGTAATGGATGAGTCAAGAACATCGATGGTTAAAACAATGTCATCGGGGTAATCGCCAGGCCTTTGCCAATCTCTACGAGTCCCATGTGAAGCGGATTTACGATTATGCCTATTTCAAAACCTATCACCGTGAAACCGCGGAAGATGTTACCAGCGCTACCTTTATGAAGGCCTTTGCCGCCATCAATGAGTTTGATCCGGGTAAAGGGGCCTTCCTGGCCTGGCTTTACCGCATTGCCAGAAATGAGATTATTGATCTTTTCCGCAAAAAGCACCCCTCTCTCTCCCTGCACGATGTGTGGGATATCGCGGCGGATGGAGATGTGGAAATGGACGCCATCAACCGCGAGAATTTTGCCAGCCTGCACCAATACCTGCAGCAATTGCCCGCGGAGAAAAGGGATATTCTGATTATGAGGATCTGGCAGGACCTCCCCTTCCAGGAGATCGCGGCCATTCTAAAACAGAATGAAGGGCAGTGCAAAATGATCTTTTACAGGTTGATCAAAAAAATGCAGCAAGAGGTACCGGTAACCTTATTGATATTAATGGTGGTGGCCAAATATGTCATCCACTAGGAGGAAAGAGTATGGAACAAAAAGTGAAAAGAATATTATTGGATATTTATGCCATTGCTCCGGAGTTGCAGGAGAGGGAGGAAGAGTTGAAAAAAACAGTTAAGAAACTGCTCTCCTCCAAACCGGAAACGGAGCTGGATCCCGGCTTCAAACAGGAGCTGCTGGACAAAATTTTGCAGAAATACGGAAAGCAGCCACAGGGAAAACGATTCTGGCTGCGCCGGCCAATGTTTATCACAGCCACGGCCGCTTCTTTGGTGGTCCTGGTATTGGGGATTATTTACATTCTGCCGGAAAAGGTGGAACTGAAACCCAAGACTATTATTCAGGATACAGATCAGAGTCCGGTGAAGCCTGTAAGCCGGGTAGATAAGCCAGCGGTAACAGATCCAAAAACAGGTAATTCGAAGGAAACTGCCACAGTCCAGACCAAAAAAGAGGCCGTTAAGTCAACAACCAGTACTCAAACAAAAAAGATGCCGGTTCAGATCATGCCAAAAATTACCCACAAAATAACCGGGGATCTGCAGGTAACGGTAAAAACCGCGGACGGCTCACCAATACCCGGAGCGTTGGCAAAAATCGCCGGCAAAGATGGCCAAAAAAGGATCAGTATCACCAATGAGCAGGGCCAGGCTACCTTTAAAAATTTGCCTCCCGGCAAGGTGGATGTCACCTGTGAGCTTGAGGGATTTAACACAACCCATGTGCTGGATGTGAAGGTGGCTGAAAACTATACCAGCTCCCGGGAGGTGGTGCTGGGACTGGGAGCCATATCCCAGGAAGTTGTTGTGAGCGGGGAAGCGGCAGTGGTGGATGCCAGGTCCTCGGTAGTTGCTAACAAAATATTGGATCCCAATGCATTAAGTAAGGTGGCAACAGGGGACGTGATCTCGAAGCTCAGGCAATTGGGCTATGTGACTCCCTCTGGCTCTCGACAGGCAAAAGGTGAAGAGAGATCAAAATCCAATTGGAAAATGCCCTCCAGACTCCCCAATACCGAAAGTTATGATTATATTGCCGAGAACCGTTTTCAGGATGCCTTGAAAAGTCCCCTTTCAACCTTTTCCATAGATGTAGATACCGCCTCTTACGCCAATGTACGCCGTTTCCTCTTTGACAGGCAGCGTCCGCCGCTGGATGCGGTGCGCCTTGAAGAGCTGATCAATTATTTTCCCTATGATTATCCCTTGCCCAAAGGGAGGCAGGCCTTTTCCATCCATACTGAAGTTTCGCAATGTCCCTGGAATCCAAAGCACCACCTGGTGCTGGTGGGATTGAAGGGCAAGGATTTAAAGGAAGATGAAATTCCCCCCTCCAACCTGGTGTTTTTACTCGATGTGTCCGGTTCCATGGATGATGCCAAGAAGCTGCCGTTATTAAAGGATTCTTTTAAACTCTTGACCCACGAGTTGAGAAGGGAGGACCGGGTGGCCATTGTGGTGTATGCCGGTTCGGCTGGCATGGTGCTGCCCTCCACCCCTGGTACCAGGAAAACCGACATTATCAGGGCTTTAAGAAAATTGCGGGCCGGCGGCTCCACTGCCGGTGGCGAAGGGATTAACCTGGCCTATGCCATCGCGGAAAAGAACTTTATCAAAGGGGGCAACAACCGGGTGATTCTGGCCACAGATGGCGACTTTAATGTGGGCCCCTCCAGTGACGCGGCAATGGTGCGGCTGATTGAGGAAAAACGAAAGAAGGGGATATTCCTGACTGTGATGGGATTCGGCATGGGTAATTACAAGGATTCCAAAATGGAAAAGCTGGCGGATCAAGGAAACGGCAATTACTTCTACATCGATTCGCTGATGGAGGCCAACAAGGTGCTGGTGCATGACCTGCGCAAGACCCTGTTTACCATTGCCAAGGATGTCAAGATCCA
>CBFDCH010000187.1:0-5764 GCA_965603235.1 uncultured bacterium
AGAACCGGTTGGTTGATCCGCCAACCCCCAGGGAATTGGGATTCCTTTTCGAGACCTGGATGGTGAATGAATTGGTGCGTATAAGGGATTATGATGAAAAGAATCATCACTTTTGTTTTTGGCGTGAGCGGGATCATGAGATTGATATTGTAGTGTTACTTGGGGGAGATCCGGTATTGGCCATAGAATGTAAATCCGGGCAAGTGGATATTTCTCCACCGACTGTGAAACGGTTCAGGGATAGATTTCCCGGGGTGAAGCTGGTGGTGGCCTCCCTGACAGATGCCAGGGCCAGAAAAATAAATGACATTGATGTGTTGCCCTGGCACAAAGTCCTGCAATTGTATAAGAGATTGTAATTTAAATAATGGGGGTCAGGCGGGTTTTAGCCACAAGCCGTTAGCCGTAAGCCATAAGCCGAAAGACATAAGCCTGAAGACCTAGGTGTAGGGGCGAATGGCAATCGGCCCGTGATCATTTTATAGCAGATAGCAAATAGCAGAAGTGAAAAAATACTTGTCATGGGGGCGCTTCGTGCCCGTCAGGGGTGTCTTGCGGACACGTCATTTGCAACCAAAGGTTGCGTCAGGTGGTTGCTTCGCAACCGTCATGAAAAAATTAAACCAAAAAAAAGGGGACAGGCGAGAAATTCCTATCTGTTGTTCGAACCTTGATTTACTTGATTTTCATGATTTTTAGATTAAAAGACATGATCAATCTAACGAGCTTTTGAATTTGTTTTTCAATAATCATAGTAATCAATTAATCATGTTAATCGTGGTTCGGACAAAAAGGATCAAGCAGCAATAATCTCTTTGTCCCGAATAGTGATTGCCGATTATTTTTGCTTATACGCAAAAAAAATAGCTAATAAATTTGCTTATAGGCAAAAATGTTTGTTTTTCAAATTAGTTTAATATATAATATTGGTATGTGGAAAAACAGGTATTTAATCGACAATGTGCTGGAGGATATTGCTGAAAAAATGGTATTTATCGGCGGGCCCCGTCAGGTGGGCAAAACAACCTTTGCCAAAGATATCATAGCCCGGCATTTTAAACAACCGGCATACTTTAACTGGGATAACCGGCAGGATAGAAAAAGCATTATGAATTCCCAATGGCCGTCGGATGCTGACATTATTCTCCTGGATGAAATTCATAAATACAATAAATGGAAAACATTAATAAAAGGGGAATACGATAAACTAAAGGAAACATACAAATTTCTTGTTACCGGAAGTGCCAGAATTGATACTTATCGCCGCAAAGGAGATTCCCTCCAGGGCAGGTATCATTATTACCGCATGCATCCCTTTTCTCTGGCCGAATTTATGGATAAAAACAACAAATTTGAAATATTTAAGGAACTTCCAATATCAAGCCGCTTTGATGATGAGGAAACTGAAGCACTGTTCAGGTTTGGGGGATTCCCTGAACCCCTTATTAAACAGAGCAGTAAAACATTACGCCGCTGGCAAAACGAAAAATTGGAGCGCCTCTTTAGAGAGGACATACGGGATACTGAATTGGTAAGAGATCTAAACAGCATGAAACTGCTAAGCGACCTGTTGCCAGATCGGGTAGGCTCGCTCCTCTCGCTAAATTCGCTCCGCGAAGATCTGGAGGTCAGTCACCGGGCAGTTTCCAACTGGATGAATATCCTTGAAAGCCATTACTATCATTTCCGTATTTATCCCTTTCATGAAAAGCGCTTGCGGTCGATCAAGAAAGAACCCAAATTATACCTGTGGGATTGGTCTGAAGTGGAAAAACCGGGAGAACGGTTTGAAAATATGATAGCCAGTCATCTTATAAAATGGGTACACTTTTTATACGACTCGGAAGGGTATAAGGCAGAGTTGCATTTTTTAAGAAACGTTGATAAAAAAGAAGTTGATTTCCTGGTAACAGTTAATCAAAAACCCTGGCTTGCCATTGAAACGAAATTCCAGAGTACAGACGTATCACCATCTCTGCACTTTTACAAAAGTAGATTAAACATTCCATTTGTGTATCAGGTAGTTATGACTTCTGGGATCGATTTTACCAAAAATAATATCAGAGTCATCTCCGCATCCCGCATGCTTTCCTCCCTGGTTTAAAAAAGGAGACAGGCGGGAAGTTAGCCTAAAGCCGTAAGCAGGTGCTTGGTTGAATGTTGGGAAAATTTATGTTATTTTATGAATGTAATACGATTTGTCGATCGATAAGGAGGGCGTATGATTACCGTGACTGTATCTCCCAAATTTCAAGTGGTGATTCCCAGCCAGGTCCGTAAGAGTCTGGATTTGAAGCCGGGGCAAAAAGTGCAGGTGTTTGTGTATGAAAACCGTATTGAAATGATCCCAATAAAACCGGTCAAATATTATCGGGGATTCTTAAAAGGCATTGATACCACAGTAAAGAGGGATAAGGATAGATTGTGAATATTGTTGATTCATCGGGTTGGCTGGAATATTTCGCTGATGGATCCAATGCTGCAGTATTTGCTCCTCTTATTGAGAAGCAGGCTCAATTACTGATTCCCAGCATAATCCTTTATGAAGTGTTCAAGGTGATCATGCAACAACGGGGAGAGGGTCAAGCCCTGCAAGCCATGGCTATTATGCAGCAGGGGGAAATTATTGATATTACGGCTGAAATAGCCATCAATGCTGCCAATATTTCAGTCTCCTTTAAATTACCCATGGCCGATTCCCTGATCTACGCCATCTCCCTCCTCTACAAAGCCACCCTCTATACCCAGGACTCTGATTTTAAAAACCTGGAGGGAGTGAAATATATTAATAAGAGATAGATGCAAAAAAGGGGACAGGCGACAAATTAGCCGTCAGCCGTTAGCCACAAGCCGTTAGCCGAATGTCCTGAGATACTGGTGTAGGGGCGAATGGCAATTCGCCCGGGATTATTTTATTGTTCCATCATGAACACGGGTGTTGTTTTTTTCATTTTTTTCTTTGACTTTATACTTGCTGTCCAGCAAAATAGTGAATTTTGTAATGAGCAAACTATCAAACACTTTGCCGGTGGCGTCAAAGGTTACATGGGCCCGGTATGCGGGTGTTTTTGTTGGCACAATGGCCCCTGGTTTGCCCACACGATTTATAATATTTTTCTCATCACTCCATCCACTGGGGGAGAACATGGTGATTTTGGCCTTGATAAAGGGTCCGGGAGCGTTAACCAATCCGGTATTTTTAATGTACACCTTTACTGTATGACCAGAGAATACCAATTTATCCACTACCAGATCGGGTAATAACTTGATGATCACCGGTTTTTTGATCTTTAGCTTTATTGGTTGCTTTTGCTGAGACTGTGATATCAATGGCATGACACATATAGCAATGCCCAGAACCAATATCAGGGAAAGGATGCTTTTGCTTTTAATCATTATTGCCTCCTAAGGCGAATCTGTTAATTATATAAAAGAATAGCGAAAATATTTCAAGTTTTATAACCATTAGCCGATAGTATTGAACCTTGGTTTAAAAAAAAAGGTTAAAAAGTTAAAATGGTATGCTTGGTGATAAAAGGGCTTACAATTTTTTGGATTAATTGAACTATGGAGGGTCTATGAAAAAATTGGTTTTTATAACAGTCATTTTTTTTATTGCCTGGGTTTTTCCTAATTTTGCTGGCCAGACAGAGATAATAGAAGCAGCCAAATGGGGTGATGCTGGTAAAGTAAAAAAACTTCTGGAAAAAAATCCGGGCCTGATTAAGGTTACTGATAAAGGGATCCGCGCGACAGCTTTGCATTGGGCAGCTATTTACGGAAGAAAAGAGGTGGTCAAAGTTATCCTGGCCTTTAACCCCGATGTAAACACCCGTGAAGCGCATGACGGAACCACCATGCACTGGGCGGCCCATGACGATGATCCTGAAGTAATCGGCTGGTTTTTGGATCATGGCGCAAAAATCGACCATGTCAATCAGTATGGCAGAACGCCTCTACTGGTGGCTGCAAGACGAGGTTGTATATGGGTAATCAAAATATTGCTGAAGCGGGGTGCGGATATTAAAGCCACAATCAGAGATGGCAGCACGGCCCTGCACATTGCCGCCAGGAATGGACATACCCATGTAATAGAATATTTGCTTGCACGAGGGGCGGATCCTGAAATTAAAAATATACACAAGCAAACCTACAGGGATGTTCTTTTTAAACGTCCGCAAACCATACCTATTGATGCAAAAATTGTTGGCATTTACGCCGGACTTTATGAACGCGCTCAAGGACGTAAAATGATTATACGGGAAGAGAACAACCGGCTCTATTATTATGCTTTTGGCAAGGACGAACTGGTACCGATTGGCCGGGATCAATTTATCAGGTCAGCGGAACGGGGAATTTTTACTTTTATAAAAAACCACAACCAGGAGATAACAGGGCTTTTATACAAAATTGGCAAATCGGAAATCAGAGCAAAAAAAATCAAATAACATCAGGGACAGCGCCCGGTTTAGCCGTTAGCCACAAACCTTGAGACCTCGATGTAGGGGCCAATGGCAATTGGCCCGTTGATTTAAATATATTGGCAGAAGAGAATGGCAATTCGTCCGGGATACCTTTCTATTCGTAATGGAGGGCATTAACCGGATTGGTGACTGCCGCTTTGATCGCCTGATAGCAGACTGTAAGCATGGCAATAGTTATTGCCAGCGCGGCCGACAGGATGAACGGAGTCAGTCCTATCCCGGTTTGATAGGCGAAGTTTTTCAACCAATTGTTCATAACCAGAAATGCCAGTGGCCAGGCAATAATATTGGAGATTGCCACCCATTTAACGAATTCCTGAGAGAGTTGAATCACGATGTTCGGCACAGTGGCACCAAGCACTTTTCGTACCCCGATCTCCTTGGTTTTCTGTTCAGCGGTAAATGAGGCCAATCCGAAAAGTCCCAGGCACCCGATAATAATCGCCAGCAGGCTGAAGTAACCAAACATCTCCATCATACGCTCTTCATTGCGGTACAGGTTGTTGATGCGTTGATTGAGAAATGTATACTGCAGGGGATAGCCGGGATGAAAACGGGCCCATACCTTCTTGATAAAATTCATGGTATCGCGGGTATTACCCTGGGCCAGCCGTATGGAGAGTGTATTGGCTTCCTGGGGACGGACGTAAGTTATAATGGGCTTGATCCTGTCCCGCATGGACTCGTAATTGAAATCTTTGACCACACCAATTACCCACCCTTTGCGTCCTGGTACAGTAACCGGAGCGTTGATAATATCCAGTGGATTCTCGATCCCCAGGCGTTTAACAGCTGTTTCATTAAGAATGAAGGCTTCTTGAGCATCTTTTAAGTGTTTTTCGGAAAAATCCCGTCCTGCAATAATGGTCATGCCAAAAGTTTTAAAAAATTCATGTGATACCCGATTGTGGGGCATTTGAAAGGGACTAATTTTTTTCTGGCCATCAATTTCAATCGTAAATCCAGGCGAATCCAGCAACCTGCCGCTCGGCGCTCTTTTGGACAGGGTCGCGGCAAGAACCTGAGGATTATTTAGCAATTCATTTCGAAGCTCCTGCCATCGGCTGTTATCTTCCCTTGCGGCCGGTATCATCAAAATATTCTCCCTTTCATAACCCAGGTCCGCGTTGCGCATGAAGCGCATCTGCTTGCCAACCACTATTACAGCGAAAATGAGTGATATTGTGACAGCAAACTGGAAGACTACCAGGGTTTTTCGCAGGAACCGGCCCTTAATTCCACGGGTGATATCCCCTCGCAGAATTGACAGCGGCCTGAAA
>CBFDCH010000188.1:0-5761 GCA_965603235.1 uncultured bacterium
TCGAGTCGTTCAGGCTTATGTTTTTTGTTTTTTTCCCGTTAATCTCATCGATTACGTCGCCGGCCAGAATCCCCAGCATTTGCGCGGGAGTTCCCTTGATAGGGGCAACCACAGTCAATTTATCTTCGTATTTTGTGATGCGGATACCGATGCCGAAATAGTTTCCCTGCTGATCCTCATTCATGGATCTGAGTGAAAGTGGATCCAGAAAGTAGGAATGGGGGTCCAGGTTTTTAAGGAATCCCTGGATTGAGGAAAAAACTATCTTTTCCTCATCCAGTCTTTCGGGATATAATTCTTTAATCTTGGCATAAATTTGGGAGTATTTCTTTAATTGGTGTCTCCACTGATCATCGGCGTTTGTCCATAGGAGGCAGCTGCATAAAACCATTAGGCAAATAGGAATAATCGATTTTTTCATGGTTGTTTTATAACAAAAACTACCTAATCAGTCAAATATTTCTATTCGATCTTGAAAAACAATCAAAAACATAGTAAAATCAAAACCCTTAACAAATTTTTAAAAGGAGAAATAAGGTGTCTGAGCAGAAGAATGATAAGGAAGTTACTCCTGAAGCAAACAATGAAGATAATGAGGACAAAAAGGCCGATGAGGTAAAGGAGGCCAAACAAGTCCAGCCGGAAGCAACCAAAGCTGAGAAAAGTGAAAAAGAAGACAAGGCTCCATCTGAAGCCAAAGAACCGCAACAAAGTGAACCGTCAGATACAGTGACAGAGGATAAAGAGGCGCAAAAGGACCAGCCCGAAGAAGATGTAAAAGAAGAAGAGAGTGCATCCGAGGTAGCGGAAGAGAGTGTTCAACAGGTCGAGGAAAAAATTAAGGAGCAGGGATTTCAGGGTGACTTTGATTTTTATTCCAAGCTAAGAGACGATCTTCCTGAGATCAAGCCAGGAGATATACTCCAGGTTTCCTATCGAGTAATCGAGGGGGGAAAGGAGAGAACCCAGGTCTTTGAGGGTACTGTAATTGCTATAAAGAACAAGGGAATTACTAAAACCATTACTGTTCGTAAAACCTCTTTTGGGATAGCGGTAGAGAGAATTTTTCCCCTGAATTCAAAGTTGGTTCAAAAGATTGAAATTAAACGGCACTCCAAGGTAAGGAGAGCAAAGCTCTATTTCTTGAGGAAGTTGAAAGGAAAGGCAGCCAGGCTGAAAGAACTCAGGTAATGGCGGATTATGAGATTGAGAAATCTCTGTTGAGTAGAAATTACAAATACATCTGCGGCGTTGATGAAGTAGGACGAGGGGCTCTCTTTGGGCCGGTGGTTTCAGGAGCAGTCATTTTAAATCCCGACAAATTGCATGCCGGCATGAGAGATTCTAAGAAATTATCTCCAAAGAAAAGGTTGGAATTGGCCAAATTTATCTATTCACATGCTATTGCCTATTCTATCGGCTGGTGTTGGAATGATGAGATCGATGAAATAAACATATTGAAGGCTACAAAAAAATCGATGAAAAAGGCGGTGGATGGATTGAAAATTTCACCTGATTATGTTTTAATTGATGGTATGGAGTCCGATTTTTTCGATGTAGCCGGTGATGCCATAGTCAAGGGTGATAACCGTTGTATGTCCATTGCTGCTGCATCAATTATTGCCAAAGTCTGTCGCGATCAATTACTTGTATCCTTCGCCAGATTTTTTCCGCAATTCGGTCTGAAAAAAAATAAAGGATATCCCACAACTGAGCATATAAATGCCATCCATAATTTTGGCAGAAGTCAGTTTCATCGTATAAGTTTCAGAGTAAAAAATGGCAGCTGATGAAAAACTAGTTATTCTTAAGCGGGCGAATAAATATTTTCGCCAGGGGAAAATAGAGACTGCCATCAAGGAATATAAAAAAATACTGGATATTAAACCAAATGATCTGGAAATAAGGCGGATCGTTGGCGATCTGGAACGTAAGCAGAACAATATAAACGAAGCCTCAGAACAGTACGAGTGGATCGCGGACTACTATCTGCGTGAGGGCTTTTTCACCAAAGCCATTGCCATGTATAAAATGATCACCCGTATCGATCCCAACTCCAAAAAAGCACTTTTTCAACTCGCTGAACTCTATTCAAAACAGGGTCTTGTTGTTGAGGCCAAGCAGATTTATCTCGATATTGCTGAAGAATGCAAGAGGCAGAATAATCAGAAAAAAGCCCTTGATATGTATAAGAAAATCCTGGAATTTGATCGTACCAACACAAAAATGAGGCTTTTGCTGGCAGACAACTATTTGAAGGAGGGGTTGACCGAAGATGCTACGGGTGAGTATTTAATTGCTGCGGATATCCTTATAAAAAAGAAAGATTATAAACAGGTTGAAGATATACTTAAAGGGGTGATTCCGAAGCTGAATAACCCGAAAATTGTACAGAGATTGGTAAGTTGTTACATGGTG
Organism: uncultured bacterium; assembly: GCA_965603235.1. Classification (GTDB taxonomy): domain Bacteria; phylum Acidobacteriota; class Aminicenantia; order UBA2199; family UBA2199; genus CBFDCH01. Next base: position 2,419 of record CBFDCH010000188.1, read on the forward strand.
CAGGGAGAAGAAGACAAAGCCATTTCTTTCTTCCGGGAACTCGGCCAGGCAGTGTTCCAGAGTGTTGACCTGCTAAAGATATATGGAGAGTTGTACTTTAAAAAGAGAATGATGAATGAGGCGGAGGATGTATTTAAAAAGATAGTCCAGCTTGACCCCAACGAAACTGAAGTGATCATGAAATTGGGGAAGGTTTATTTGCAGAGATCAGAATTTGACCGGGCCTATGAATTATTCCTCCCCATTGTGGAAAAAAACATTGAGGAAAAAAAATATGAAGAGGCGGCATCGTTTCTTCGCTTTATCATTGCTTCCAACAATTCCTATTTCCCAGCTTTAAATAAGCTGGCCGCCATTTTTAAAGCCAGTGGCAAAAAGAGTAACTTAATTGCCCTGTATGAGTCTTTAATCCCGGTTTATGAACAGCGGGGTATGATTGAAGAATTAAAAGCTATCCTGGAGGAGTTGATAGAATTATCCGATTCCCCCTTTACCTATGAAGATCAATTGTCAAAACTCACTGGCAAAAAACTGGAAAAAGAAAAAGAAAAGGAAGACGAGAAGAAGGAACGCGAATTCATCTCTTTTAATCTGAAAACTGCAGATGAGGCCCTGCAAGCGAAGGATTTTGACAAAGCCGTTGAAGTTCTTAAGAAATCAAAAGGGGCCTTTTCTAAAAATGTTGAAATCAGGGTGAAATTATTTGATGTGTATCAATTGGCCAATGATGTTGAGGCTGCCATCGAAGAGGGTAAAGATCTACTGAAATTATATAAATTTTTGGGAATTGAAGATGAATACTCCGCTCTTTTGGACAAGTTATCAAACCTGAAACCCAGTGATGAAAAATTGATCGAGCTGTCTGGCCTGGAGTCTACCAATATCGATATTGATTTCAGTAACGAAGACATTGTAGAACAATTTAATGAGTTGAGTGATCCCAGCGCCGAAGTTGTGAAACTTGGAAAAGAGATGGGAAAATCAGATGAATTGTTGGTTTTATCTGAGGAACAGAGTGTGACTGATGCGCCCTCTTATCAGACAGAAAAGATCTCTAAAAGTTTGTCATCATATCTTTCTGAGATCGATTTTTATATTAATGATGGGTATTTCGGTGATGCGGAGAAATTAATTGAGAGTTTGAGGGATAAGTATCCTGAGAGTGAAGAACTTTTGCACCGTTTAAAAAAATTAGAAAAAGTGAAACTCACGGGACCAGGCAGAAAAAAGGAGGATGATGCATCCCCCGCTGAAAAAGAACCTGAAATTCAACCCCCACCGTCAGTCGGCCCGGAGGAGGATGATATTGAAATCGATCTATCCAGTTTTGCGGAAAGTGGCAGTGGTGATGTAGAAATTGAAGCCTCCATCGCTGACGAAAGTCAAATGGCTCAGGAATTCTCCGATTCCAAAGTTGGCATGAAGGTGGGAGTCGAATCGCCGCCGGAGGAAATCAAGGTTGATGATATAGATATTGCTGCCGTGGATGAACCACTGCAGGTTGAGATGGATGAATCACCAGACGAGGCCATATTTGTGCCCCAGGAGGATGAAGCGGAAGCTGTGGTTGAAACTCCCGCCATTGAACCAAAGGTCGAGGTAAAACAGACAGGATTTTCCACCAGTGGGGATATGATCAACCTGGATAAAATCATGATGGGAGAAGATTCCTCCTCATCGGACCAGAATACTCCATTCAAAGAGGCCGACCCGCAGGAGATGCCGTTTGATGAAGATGAGGCGCTCCTTGAGGGTGATGATGTTTTGTTCCCGGGGGATGAATCATATTTCGAAACTGAGAACAACGTTCAGGAAGAACTGGAAGCCATTCGCTTTTGGTTGAAAGAACTTGAAAGGCAGAGGACCTCTACTACTGAAAGAAATATGATGGAGATTTTTGATGAGTTCAAAAAGGGAGTAGAAGAGAAAATCGGCAAAGAGGATTTTGACACCCGTTACAACTTGGGAATTGCATATAAAGAAATGGGCTTGATTGAAGAGGCAATTCATGAATTCCTCATTTCATCCAAACACGAAGCTAAATTTTTTGATTCAGCCGGATTACTGGGAATGTGCTTCAGAGAGAAGGGTATGTATGATGAAGCCATTGGTTGGTTTGAGAAGGGTGTGGATGCTCCGGGACGTGAAACAGAGGAGTACCTGGCCTTAAAGTATGAAATGATTATTACTTTTAAGCTGAAAGAAGATTTTGAATCTGCGGTTAGTGTAGCGGAAGAGATCTTAAAAACAAATGGCACCTACCGTGATACTGAAAAACTTCTTGAGGAGTTAAAGAGTCGTCCTTAAATAAAACTATGAGGTTGGTTGATTAAATTTGCCCGATCAATTTGGCCAGGATTTTATAAGGTTTATCTATGAGGAACCACTGCAAAAACTCTCTCTTTCGTATTCTCCATCATTATGGCGGCAGGTTTCCTCGGTCTTTGAATTCCACTCCAGTTTTTTTCAGAATGTGATTTCCCTGCAGCACAACAATTTTGAAATATTTGCATTGGTGGATAAATTTGTTGCTGCAGATCCTTCATCACTGGCCCGCCTGCCCAAGAAAAAAGTGGTTGATCTATTTCTCCAATTCATGGCCATTGTGGAAATTACCAAAGAGCTAAAGTTTGATTTTGTCGATTTTTCCCAGTTTCAGATCACTTCAAGAAATCGATTGAAATTCCCTCTACGGTGGGAGCAACCTGCCAAATTAGATGTTGAGGCCATGATCCTTAATTGGCAGCAGCACTCCGAATTTAGTGGTATGGATATTTTAAACTACCAGGATTATTATCAAAAATATCGCAAAAAACATCAATTGGAAGGCGAGTACTATTATCTTTATAATTATAATAATTTTGCGGCGGGCGTGTTAAATTCCCACTCTTTTCCCCGTTCCAACACACCGTTAAAAATCAAGGTTAAATTAAAGGGCGCCAACCCGGTTCAGAAACGTTTTATCAAACTCCATTTATTCCACCATCTGCGGGGAAAAGAATCCCTGATTGTAAATGTGGAGAGGCAGAATGAGGATATCTCCAGCATTCTGGGAGGAAGCGTTGATGCCACTCAACATATGATAACCGGAAGTGTGGTGGACACCATCGAGAAATTAAAATCCAGTCTGACAGAATCGAGTTTTCAACTGCTGGTGCTGCTGGTTGACCGGGTGTTGCAGAAGGAAGAGGTTGAGTTTATAAAATTCCTGTTTGATTTTGAGGTGCTCTCACACCAGCTGCTCTTCTATTTCGGAGATAAGGATTTTATCGATTTTGACCTTGAGTTGAGTGAAAAACCCCAGAATCTTTTGGCTCCTTTTCTGAATCTTGATCTAACCATG